>VBPB01000185.1 GCA_005893365.1 Candidatus Eiseniibacteriota bacterium | reverse complement strand
TGCCGGATCACGCGGATCGTCGAGGTCCCGAGCAGGCGATGATTGCCGGGCAACTCTCCGGTCATCACCACCGCCACCTGGTCCCCCTCCTCGAGCGTCGGGGCCAGGCCGTCCTGGTCGAACTTGAGCGTCATGTCCGCCACGCCGTCGTGATCCTCGTCGCCGATCGAGTGCTGGGTCGGATCGGCGGACGAAGCCCGATTGAGCCGGAGCGTCGACATCACCACACCGCCCAGATCGCCGGGTGCCGGGAGCTCCAGGTAGGCCGTCACCCAGTTGGCGCGTCGGTCCAGGTTGAGCGTGTTCGGGTCCACGTCGATGACCGCCGCGACGTCGGCCACCTGCAGGTCTATCGGGACGACGAGCATGGACTCAACGGGATCGTTGCTCAGCACCACCAGTTCCGCGTCGTGCCCGCCGACGTCCAGAGCGGTGGCGTCGAACGCGACGTCCACCGTGGTGGCGGTATGAGGCGCGATGGTGGCGGCGGTCGGCGACACCGTCACCCAGCGCGGCCCGTTCGAGTACACCGCGACGTCGTCCAGGTACCAGCCCTCGTTGAGGTCGCAGTTGCCGCAATCCCACCCGGCCTGGAAACGGAGCCGGATCGTGCCGCCGACGAAAGGGGTCAGGTTGAAGGTGGCCGGAACGAAGGCCCCGGGGCCACTGCCGTGCGCATAGGCGTCCCGGTAGGCGAGCGGGTTGGAGCAGATGTCATCCAGCGTGTAGGGATACCCGCCGGTCGGCGCGATCTGCTGCCAGTTCGCCCGGCCATCGGTCGAAACCTCGACGATTCCGCCGTCGGGCTCGAACCCGGGGGTCCCGCTGCAGTCGTCGAAGTCGTACCAGTGCAGGAAGGTGAGCGTCGCGTCGGCGACCCCCGTCAGGTCGATCGACGGGCTCTGGAGCGCGTCGCTCCCGTAGGAGCTGTGCTGCGAGACGTTCCAGCTCCACGACCCGCTGCTCGAGCGGAGCGAGGTTCGGCCCCATTGGTCGATGCCGTTGGCGTGGGTCGCGTAGTGCGACCAGCCCCCGGTCCCGCCCTCCATGTCGTCCTGGAACAGCACGAACGCCCCGGGCGGCAACGCGCTCACCCTGGCGGCCGTGCGGGATGCCGCGCCGTCTGGCCGCGGCGATCCGCCCGGGATCGCGCTCGCCGCGCAGGTGCGGTACCGCTCGACGAAGCTCGCCTTCCGCCTTGGCGGCGGCGACCGTGGTGCCCGCCGACAGGGCCGTCTGCCGCATGGCGAGCCGGACCGTCAGCGGGGAATCCCCATCGTTGGCGACCCGCAGCGGGCGGACCGACACGCCCCCCACCAGCAGATCCTCCAGGATCGCGGTCGGAGCCAGCGCGATGTCGGGCGGCGGCACCCCGGTCCCGGTCAGGGCCACTGTCGATTCGGCCTCGTCAGGATCGTCGCTGTGGACGGTCAGCGTCGCCGGGGCGCTCCCGGCCGCCAGCGGCTGGAAGGTCACGAGCACCGGCCGCGAGGCTCCCGCCGCGAGGGTGAATCCCGCCGCCCCATCGGTGGTGTAGTCCGGGCGCGACGAGGTGATGCCGCTCACCATCAGCGGCAGCACGCCGGGGTTGCTGATCACGAGCGTCTCGGGCCGCGCGAGCCCGACGAACAGCGCGCCGTAGTCGATCGCGGTCCGCGAGAGCGCGAGGTCCGGCGCGCCGGTCACGTGCAGTTCCGCCCCGACGATCACCGGCGACTCATCGGGGTCGTTGCTGGAGATGACGAAGGTGCTCCGGTAGTCCCCGGTGGGGAGCCCGCCGGCGTCGAATCGGGCCTCGAGACCCAGGCTGGCCCCCGCGGGAACGACTCCCGAGTCCGGCGTGACGCTCAGCCAGGTCACGCGGCTGACCCAATCCGCCGCGTTCACCAGCAGGCGCTGCATGTCCGGAACCGCGAAGGGACGGTAGCCGCCGTAGTTGCCGGCCGCCGCGAAGTGGACAATCCGTCCCCGTCCCACCTCCGCGACCACGACGGCGGCCGACCCATCGCCGCTGCGCCGCACCACGGCCGTGCCGGTGTTGGCGAACCCGGGACTCATGGCCGAGGCCACCGAGAACGAGGCGCTCACGCCCTGGGTGACCGGATGAAGCGCGGCCACGTCGAAGGTGAAGGTCCCGACCTCGCCAGTGGTCCGGGTCATCGGGATGAGCGGCCGCATCTGGGCGTACCGCCCGCTCTCGACCTCCCAGGCGATCCACTCGGTGAGGATCAATCCACCGCCCCGGCTCACGAAGTCCATGAGCGCGTGCTGCCCCCCCGGCGGCATGTCGTCGCCGAAGTCGACACCGTCCAGCAGGACCACCGCGCCGAACGCGTCCGGGGAAGGATTGGCGCCGTTCCAGGTCGCGTCGTCCACGACCTGCGTGACCTGCATCCCGGCGCTGCTCAAGACGGCGGCCACATCATCCTGGGTGCCCCCATCGCCGATCACCAGCACCGATCCCACGACCGCGTTCACCTGCGGCAGCGCCAGGACCAGCGGCCCGGGATACGGGTCGACGGCCGGCGTGACGCCCAAGACCGGATCGCCGGTGGAGCGCACCACATCGGGTCCGGTGGTCGCAGCCGGTCCCGGCGCGGCGGGCTCGGGGGACGGTGCGGTCGCCGCCAGCGTGAACGTGAGGTCGCTGCCGCCCGTGTTCTGCACCGTCACCGTCCGGGACGCGGTCCCGCCGGTGAAGAGGGAGGCTTCGATGGCCGGCGGGCTGACCGCGATGTCGGGCGGCGGCACGCCGGTGCCCGACAACCCCACCGGCACCGACGCTTCGTCCGGGTCGTCGCTGTGCACGGTCAGCGTGCCGGGTTTCGGCCCGGCGGTCTGCGGCCGGAACGTCACCCTCACCGTCCGCGACTCCCGCGGCGCCAGGCTGAAGCCCCCGGCCGCGTCCGTCTCGTAGTCAGCCGGCGACGCGGTGACGCTGCTGACCGTCAATCGGTCCGTGCCGACGTTACTCACCACCAGCGTCTCGGCCCGCGCGCGTCCCACGAACAGCGTCCCGAAATCGAGGGCATCCCGCGACAGCACGACATCGGGCGCACCGGTCACGTGCAGGTGCGCCGGCACCGTCACCTCGGATTCATCCGGATCGTTGCTGGCGATCACCACGTTGCTGTGATAGTCGCCGCCCTCCATCTCGCGGGCATCGAAACGCGCTTCGAGCTCCAGCGTGCCACCCGCCGGGACGGTCCCGCCCGATGACGAGAGCGACAGCCACGGCGGCACCGATGCGATCTCGATCGCCAGCTGGTCATGGACGTAGGGGGCATTGAAGGCGATGGTCTGCCCATCATCCTGGCTCGCGTTCTGGAATCCCACGGTCGCGAACGTCTGGGTCCCGCCCATGTTCAGGTACTGGTAGACGATCCGCCCGCCGGGATAGAGCAGGATCTCGAACGAGAAGGGCGACGATCCGCCGAGATAGGTCACGCCCCGGTACTCCACGATCAGCCGGGTGCCGTCATGGTGATAGAACACGCTGCCCGGCGTGGTGTAGAGGTCCGCCCAGAACGCCGACAGCATGTTCTCCGGCGCCCCCAGGCTCGGCAGCGGCTGGTGGGCGTACTGAGCCGAGAACGACGTGAAGCTGATCCAGCCGTTGGAGCACACCCGCAGGTCGGTGAAGCCATGGCCGTAGTACGGGAAGGAGAAGCCGATCGGCACCGGCCCGTAGTTCCAGTCGTCGCCGCTGAACGGCACCTCGGTCCCGACGCCGGAGATCTCCACCCAGTCGAAGGTCGGTCCGCCCGCCTCGTCGCTGTCGGTCCAGCGGTAGCCGAAGGCGTCCGGTCCGCCATGGTTGGTGGCCACCGGATCGCCGCGCCGCGTATCCGCCTGCCCCTTGGCGAGCATGACCGCCGCCCGCTGCCGGACGGCGACGATCGGGGTCGCGATCGTCGCATTGAAGATCAGGTCGCTTCCGCCCGTGTTGTGGATCGTCAGCGCCTGGGTCGTTTGCCCTCCGGTGACCAGCGCCCTGTCGAGCGACGCCGGACTGACCGCGATGTCCGGCGGCGGCAGCCCGGTCCCGGTCAGCGCCACCGGCGCCTCGGCTTCGTCCGGGTCGTCGCTGTGCACCGTCAGCGTGCCCGGCGCCGGGCCCGCCGCCACCGGCCGGAACGTCACCACCACCGCCCGCGACTCCCGCGGCGCCAGACTGAATCCCCCCGCCGCATCGGTCGTGTACTCCGCGCGCGACGCGCTGATGCCGCTGACCGTCAGCCGGTCGGTGCCGGCGTTGCTCACCACCAGCGTCTCCGCCAGCGCCAGCCCCACGAACAGCGTCCCGTAATCGAGCGCGCTCCGCGACAGCGCGACGTCGGGCGCTCCGGTCACGTGCAGGCTGGCCGGCACCGTCACTTCGGACTCGTCCGGGTCGTTGCTGGCGATCACGATGTCGAGGCGGTAGTCGCCTCCGAACTGGCCGGTCGCGTCGAAGACCACGCCGATGTCCGCGTGGCCTCCCGCCGGGATGTGACCCGCCGTCTCACTCACCGACAGCCAGGCCGGGGCGAGGGCGTGCGCGTAGGGGATCATGTTGCGCAGGATGAGGCCCGGGCCTTCGCCCGCCATGTATCCGTATTCGAACGTCTGGCCGCCGGTCACGACCATCCCGCTCCCGAACCGATAGACGATCAGGTCGGTGGTGTTCGATTCATCGGCCGCGATCTCGGAGGCGCCGGCCGGGATCCCCGAGAAGTGCGCGTGGCTGGCGTAGTTGCCACGGAAGGGATTCGGCACGCCTTGCATCAGCGCGTGCGCAGGATCGAGCACGCGGTTGGTGAACGAGTAGTACGGCTGGCCATGCACGCCTCCCGGAAGGGTGACGCGCGTGGGGTCGCCGCCGGCCCAGCCCGGGGCGGCGTGGAACTCGAGCACCCCGCCGCGGGTCACGAAGCCCTCGAGCTGCGCGGCCCGGGCCACGAGATTGTCGTAGCACGAGGTCGGCTGGTCGCTGGCCACGATCACCAGCCGGTATCGGGTGAGATCGGTCGACGCCAATAGCCGAGACGGGATCTCGTCGAACGCGATCCGGTTGGCGTTCAGCACCGCCTCGTTGGCCGTCGTTCCCCAGGGCATGACGTCTTCGATCAGGAGCGCCGTCGCCCCCGGGGTGGACGATGCCTTGATCGCGGACACGACGTAGCCGGGCGGCGCCTGGCTGGCGCTCACGTCCTGATAGTCCTGCGGCCGGGGCTCCCGCCAGCCTCGGCCGTCCGCCGGAGCCGGAGCCGGAGCCGGCCCGGTCGCCGTCGTCGGCCCGGGTGCGACGCCGCGCAGCGTGATTTGCCATGTCAGGTCGCTGGCCCCGGTGTTGGCGATGGTCAGCGTCTGCCTCGAGATCTCCCCGGTCAGCAGCGACGCCGCGAGCGCCGCCGGGGTGGCGGCGATGTCGGGCGGCAGCAGGGCGGTGCCCGTCAGCCGCACCGCGAGCGCGGGCTGATCCGGGTCGTTGCTGGCCAGCCGCAACGTTCCCTCGAACGTTCCCGCCCCTCCGGGCCGGAACGCCACCGTCAGCCCCTGTGAGGTCCGCGGCGCCAGGGTCAGGGTCGCAGCCCCCGGCGTGAACTCGGCCCGGTCGCTGGTGATCGACGTCATCTCCAGCGGCGCGCTGCCGACGTTCCGCACGATGAGCCCCAGCTCCGCGCGGGCTCCGACGAACAGGGAGCCGAAATCCAGGCGGTCTCCCGGCCGGCCGTACTTGAGCCGCACCGTGTGACGGTTGGTCGGACAGAAGACATTCACCTCCGCCGAATTCTGCACCTCGATCTCGACCACACCGTCCGCCATCAGGGCGGCCAGCGGGGTGGCCCCGACCGGGAAGCTGCCGGTCGCCGCCGCGCAGTCCGAGCCGACGTGGCCGACCGATCCCAGCGTCTGGCCCTCGGCGATCGCGGTCGCGGTCTCGGGGGGATCCCCGTAGTCGCCCTCGGCGATCAGCTCGACCGAGCCCGCCCCGCCCGGTGCCGCCGGCACCGTCACCGGCAGCCGATGGACCGTGCGCGCCCCGTCGGTCTGGTAGCCGACCGCCGACTCCCCGGTGACGTGCAGCCGCGCGGGGACCGCGACCGTGGCCTCGTCCGGGTCATCGCTGGAGATGATCAGCTGGTTGTCGTAGTCGCCGCCATCGAGACCGGTGGCATCGAAGGTCACGACGATCCCCACCTGCCCGCCGGCCGGCACGACGGCGGTGTCCGGGGCCGCGGACAGCCACGAGCCGGCGCCGGCGGCCCAGAACGCGGCGTTGTGGAGGACCAGCGGGATGTCGCCGGTCCAGTACCCGGTCGCCGACACGAAGATGTTGACGGCCGCGACCCGCGGCCCCCGCGTCGCCACCATCGGCTCGCCGCTGGCCCAGCTCGCCACCAGCTCGCTGCCGCTGGCGAGCGTCACGTCGCCCAGCAGATCCCCGGTCGCCGCCGTCACGCCGGCCATGATGGGATGACTGGCGTCGAAGCTCCCGAGGCTGGACGAGGCGACGGGGCCGGAGCCGAGCGGGAAGGGCGAGTACCCGCCGGTCAGGAACCGGCCTCCCAGAGCCCATCCGTTAATGAACGACGCCAGCGTGAGGACCACCCCGCCGCCGCTGTCCACGTAGTCCGCGAGCACGTTGCCCAGGCCGGCTGGATCGGAGAAGGGCCAGCTCGCGCCGACGATCACCGTGTCGTAGGTCAGGAGCTGCGCCAGCGTCGGCGTGCCGCCCCGGGCGTCGTATTCGTCCACTTGGGCGATGTCGGGGTACGTGGCCAGCAGGCCCCGGATCTCGGAGACATCGCCCGAGTGAAGCAGCAGGACCCGCAGGCTGCCGGATTGGATGTTGGTCGGGCGGAACCCGTCGGGCCGGAACGGGGCCCGGGTGGCGTTCCGACCGTCCGCGTAGGGGGTCGTGCTCGCCGGATAGGCTTGCGCATCCGCGTCGGGAGCGGCCGCGCGTGCCACGGGGATCGCGAAGCTACGCACCGTCCGCGGGCGCGCCCGGGTCGCCTGGGCGCCCAAGGCCTCGATCGCGACCTCGAGGTTGAGCTCCGCCTGGCCGGTATTGGTCACGGTCAGGACCTGGGTGGTGGTCTGGCCGGTCAGCAGGTCCGCATGGAGCGCGCCGGGGGTCACGGCGATGTCCGGTGGCCCGAGCGTCGTGGCCGCGGCGCTGTTCGACAGCGGGGAGGGGTTCCCGAACTCGTCGAACGCCTTGACGGCGAAATAGTAGTGGGTGAGGAAGGCGAGGCCCGTCACCCGCATCTCCTCCGCTCCCCCCGCGGCCGCCGGGCCCGGCGGCCGGGCCGCGCGCTGAGCCGATCCGAAATTGCCGTCGTCGATGGGAGCGGTCGAGTAGCGCACCTCGTAGCGGCTGGCGGTGCCGGCGGCACCGTCGTCGCCGGTCGCGGTCCAGCGCAGGGTCACCCGGGTCCCGTTCGGCTCCACCGCCCGGAGGTCCGCGATCGTGCCGGGAGGCGTCGTGTCCGGCTCGCGGATCGGCGTCCAGGCGTTGAGCCGCCCACCGGTCGCGACCTGGCCGGCCAGCGACGGCAGGACGTCCACGCCACCGAGCAACAGGGCCTTCGCGTCCGCGCCGGAGATGCCCGGGAAGCGGCCGATGATCAGGGCGAGCGCCCCGGTCACGTGCGGCGTGGCCATGGAGGTCCCGCTCAGGTAGCCATAGCCGCCCGGCATGGTGCTGTAGATGTCCACGCCGGGGGCGGCGAGGTCCACCGTGGTCGCGCCGTGGTTCGACCAGGACGCGAGGCGATCGAAGTGGTCCGTCGCCGCCACGGCGACGATGTTGGGAAGGTCGTAATTCGACGGATAGTTGGGGAAGCGATCGTTGTCCTGTCCGGCGTTGCCGGCGGCCGCCACGAACAGGACGCCGGCGCTGTCGGCCGACGCGATCGCCAGCCGCAGGGCCTCCGACGGACCCCCGCCGCCCCAGCTCGCGCTGATGACCTTGGCGCCCATCCGCACGGCGTAGGTGACGGCGCTGACCGCGTCGGCCGTGGTCCCGCTGCCGCCCGCGTCCAGGAACTTGAGCGCGAGCAGCCGGACGTGCCAGTTGACGCCCGCCACGCCGATCCCGTTGTTGCCGATCGCCCCTACGGTCCCGGACACGTGCGTGCCGTGGTAGTGGTCGTCCATGGGATCGTTGTCGTTGTGGACGAAGTCCCAGCCTCGCACGTCGTCGATGTAGCCGTTCCGGTCGTCGTCGATGCCGTTGCCCGGCACCTCGCCAGGATTCACGAACACGTTGGCCGCCAGATCCGGATGGGTCCAGTCGATGCCGGTGTCGGTGATGGCCACCAGGACGTCGGAGCCGGTGAAGACGCTCCACGCCAGCGGGGCATCGATGTCGGCGCCGGGAAGCCCGCCGGTCTGGCCGGTGTTCTCGAGCCCCCACAGCCTGGGGAACCCCGGATCGTTGGGAGCCGTCACGGTCCGGTAGAGGTAGTTCGGCTCGATGAACTGGACCTTGGGATGGGAACGGTAGCGGGCGATCGCCTGATCCACGGTGAACTTCGTCATCCGCACGTGCTCGCCCGCCCCCCTGGGAAGCGGTGTGTCCTGGGTGGTCCCGAGATCGGCGAGGATCGCGTCGCGGTCGTGCGCCGCCACCCCGTGCTTGAACTTGATGATCACTTCGCCGGGCCGCGCGGGGTAGCCCCCGGTCCCTTGCGCCGCCAGGGGGATCGCGCAGAACACGCCCAACACGAGGACGACTCCGGCACACCACAGGCGACCCTTGTTCATGGCGAGAGCCCTCCGGCAGGCGCGGGCGCGCGATCGCCGCGATGAGCGCGGGGGCGCGTCGGCCAATGTGATTCGTGTGGAAGCGCGGTGCCTGACACCAGACCCTCCCTCGGTGAGGCGCGTCGGCCGAATCGCGATGTCCCGCAGGCCCTCGACACAGGGCCCGGCGGGTCGCCCCGAGGGGCACGACTCAGCGGCTGCGAGGTGAGGATGGTGGGTACGCGGCGCGTGCGGCGCGGAGGGCGGGCTCCGGGTCGGCTGAACATCGTGCGGCCTCGCTCGACTTCAACGTCCCGAGCGATGCAATGAAGGGATTAGCCCGCCGACCCGCGCTGGTGTCAACCACAATCACGCGAATCCGTCGCGGATGAGATCGTCCGAGGTGCGAGTGATCGAGCCTTGGCGACGGAAGTTTGGTCAGGACAAACCGGCGGGTGCGTCCGTCCTCTCAGGGACGCGACGCGGGCGGCGGCACGTGAGGCGGCGGGTTCGCGAAGGGCGCTGGCCGTGAGGGTGGCCGGCGTGAGACTCCGCTACCGCACCAGCACCAGCGTCCGGCTCATCTGGACGCGGCCGACCCGGAGCACCGCGAAGTAGCCGCCGGACGGCAGATCGCCGGCCTGGAACATCGCGCTGTGATCGCCCGCGGGCAGCGCCGCCTCCACCAGGGTCCGTACCAGCTGCCCGGTGACGCTGTAGACCTTGAGCGTCACCTCGGCCCGCGCGGGCAGCGTGAAGCGTAACGCGGTCTCGGCGCGGAACGGATTCGGGAAGGCGCCGCGGTAGGCCAGCACCCGGCCCTCCTCGGGCTCGGACCCGGCGCCGGGCGTGATCTCGGACTCGGTGGCCGCGAAGGCGAGGTGCTCGAGGAACAGGCTCGGCCGGTAGACCGGGACGATGGCGCGCATGCGATCCATCTGGCCGGTGGTGAACTCGGAGTAGCAGGCGTCGTCGCTGTAGTCCATGTAGTCGTGGATCGGATCGTCGCCGGGCGCCGGGCAGCTGTTGCGCCCCGCCGGGCAACCGTAGGCGGGCGTCGCTTCGAACGGCGTGTCGTCCACGTCGTCGCCCGGCGGCACGCAGCCGCCCTGGAACGTGTGATAGAGCCCGAGGTAGTGCCCGATCTCGTGCGTGGCGGTCCGGCCGAGATCGTACGGGGCGGTCCCGCCGGGGAGCGTCGTGTAGTGCACGACCACGCCGTGGATGACGTCGCTCTCGGGCGCGGACCAGGGGAAGTACGACCAGCCGAGGAGCCCCTGGCCGGGAGCGCACGAGTAGAGGTTGAGCCGGTGCGCCGGGTCGATGGCGAGCGCCTGCTTGGCCTGCCGCTCCTTCCTGGACCCCGGCCCCATCTTGAACCAGCCGGCATCCTCGGTCCGGTCCACGCTGGCCAGCGCGAAGCGATACCCGGTGCCGGCGTAGTCGCGGTTGAGCTCGCTCACCTGGGCTTCGATCTGGCCGTCGCCGAGCGCACCCTCGCCGCGCCCGGTGATGACGTGGAAGGCGATGCGGACGGTGCCGCCGGTGGAGCGGGTCGCGTTCTCCTGGGCCCAGCGGCGCAGGGCTGAGCGCACGCCTTGGGCCTCGCCCGCCGCGGGCTCGGGCGTGCCGCACGAGCGGCCCGGGCCCGCCGGCAGGGCCGGGGCCGCGGTGATGATCGTGGGGGCCGCGGCGGCCATCTCGGGACGGAAGACACGGCCGGCCTGCGCGACCTGGGGCCCGGCCCACGGCAGGGCGCAGGCCAGCAGAGCACCGGTCAGTGCGGCGAAGAGGCGCTGGGAACGCATCCTGGGTTCCGTCCGGGATTGGTGGCGGAGGCCCGCCACGAGCGTCGGCCGACGACCGCGGGGCACTGGAGGTTATCGGCCGGGCGGACGCCAGAATCCTGCCACAGGGCAGCGGGCGGTGCCATCGAAAAGCCCCGCCGCCCGGGGCTCCCCCACCTCGGTCGCTAGCCGGCCAGGGCCGCCAGGATCCGGCGCGCGAGGTCGGTGAGCGAGGGGTCGCGCGCCCCCATCACCAGCACCAGGTCGCCCGGGCGCGCCTCGCCCGCGACGCGCTCGACCAGTGCCGGGCGGCTCGCCGCGAACGCCGCCTGCGTCCCCCAGGCCGCGATCTCGGCCACGATGTCGGCGGCCGAGAAGTCGCGGGTCGCGGTCCCGCCCGCGTAGTAGACCTCGAGCAGCCAGAGCCGGTCCTCGGGGCGCAGCGCCGCGGCGAAGGTCTCGACGAAGTCGCGGCGCAGGAACCGCGTCGGTCCGTAGCCGTGCGGCTGGTAGATGGCGAGCACGCGGCCGCCGGACGAGGCCACGGGCGCGCGCGCCCCACCGTCCGCGGCCTCGCCACCCGCGGCGGCGACCCGATGCTGCGCGGTGGCAATGGCGGCCGCGAGCTTGGCCGGGTTGTGCGCGAAGTCGTCCACCACCTCGACCCCGCGCGCCACCCCCAGCGACTGGAAGCGGCGGCCGACCCCCGCGAAGCGCGTGAGGGCCGCGGCCATGTCCGGGAGCGGGACGCCCAGGCGCTCGCAGGCGGCGATGGCGGCGAGCGCGTTCTCCACGTTGTGCCGCCCGGGGGTGGGAAGACGGAACCGCACGCCGCGCACCTCGAACTCGGAGGCGTCGGGCAGGAGCCGCACCGCCTCGCCCCGGAGCGCCGCCTTGGGGCCGAACCCGAACACCGTGGCCTGGGCGGCCAGCGCCGCCAGCGAGTCGCCCTCGCCCACCACACACGCTTCGCGCGTGCGCTCGCGCAGCGTGGCGAACATCGTCGCCACCTCACTCATCTCCCTGTGGTCGCGCTGCAGGTTGAGGATGACCGAGAGCGCGGGCCGGTACTGGACCAGGGAGCCGTCGCTCTCGTCGGCCTCGATCACCAGGAGATCCGAGCCGCCGTGGAACGCGTTGCCCCACAGCCCCTCGCGCTGGAGCGCCACCAGGTCCCCGCCGGTGATGACCGAAGGCCCGCGCCCGCTTGCGCGCAGGATCTCGAAGATCATGGCCACCACGGTGGACTTGCCGCTGGTGCCCGCGACCGCCACCGTGCGGTGCGCGGCGACGAAGTGCGCGAGCAGCCCGGCGCGGTGGATGACGGGCAGGCGCCGGGCGCGCGCCGCCGCCACGTCCGGCACCTGCTCCTCGACCGCGGTCGAGACCACGACCGCGGCGCAGTCGCCGCCGACCCCGCTCCCGTCCTGCGCGTGGATGGCGATGCCCATCCGCTCGAGGATGGCGCGCTCGGCCGCCCGCTCGCCGCGGTCGAACGCGCGGTCGCTCCCGCTCGCGCGCCCGCCGCTCATCACCTGGAACTGGGCGAGCGCGCTCATGCCGCTGCCGCCGAGTCCGATGTAGTGGAAGCGACCGCCGCCCTCCGGGTCGGGGATCGCCGCTCCGGGCGCGCCCTCAGGCACGGGGCTCGCCCGCGGCGATGAACACCGCGTCCCCCTCGGCCACCCGGTCGAACAGCTCGACCACGTCCGCGTTCGCCAGGCGCACGCAGCCGTGCGAGGCGGGGCGCCCCAGCTGGTCCTCGTGGTTGGTGCCGTGCAGATAGATGTACCGCTCGAGCGAGTCCCGGCCGGGGCCCCGGTTGACGCCGTCCTCGAGCCCCTCGAGCGTCAGCACGCGCGTCAGGATGAGGTCCGCGTCCGCCGCCTCACCGCGCCACACCCGCCCGGTGGGCACGCGGCTCTCGAACACCGCGCCGAGTGGGGCCCCTGCCCCGATGCGCGCGTGGATGCGATGCCAGCCCAAGGGCGTGCGGTTCGAGCCCTCCTCCCCGCCGATGCCGGCGGCGGAGGTGGAGGCCGGATAGACCGCGACCGGGCGGCCGGCCTCGAGGAGCGTCACGCGCTGCCGCGCGACGTCCACCAGCACGCGTTCCATCGCGGCACGCGCCAGGTCCAGCGCGCGTGCGGCGCTCTCGGGGTCGGGAGTCTGGGCCATCCATCCTCGCTGGCCAGGGTTCTCGGGCTTTCGGCTCGCGCCGATCCGGCGGTGCGGCTAGAGTGATGCGCTCGCCCGAACGGAGGAAGCCCGCATGCCGACCTCGCTCACCGGAGACGACCTCCGCGACGCGCTCTCACGATTGACGCAGGCGAACCGCGGGTTCGCGGCAGCCTACCCCGGCGACCGCTCCGACCGCCAGCCCGTGCACACGATGTACGGCGGCGCCCATCTCTTCACCGCCACGGTGGCGCGCAAGCTGGGCGAGGCGGCGCTCGAGAGCCTCGCGAGCTACGCGCCCGATGCCGCCACGTTCGCGGGCGCGATCGGCGTCCCGGACGGACTGGCCGGGATGGTCTATGAGCGCGTCCGCGAGAAGCTCCGGCGCGAGCCGGTCGAAGACCACCGCCTCGACTTCGAAGACGGCTACGGCAACCGGCCGGACGCCGAGGAGGACGGGCACGCGGTCAGCGCCGCCACCGAGGTCGCGGCCGGCATGACGCAGGGGAGCCTGCCGCCCTTCATCGGCATCCGCATCAAGCCGCTCAACCAGGAGCTCTCGGCACGCAGCCTGCGCACGCTCGACCTCTTCCTCACCACGCTCCTGGCCCGCGGCGGGGGCCGGTTGCCCGCGGGCTTCGCCGTGACGCTCCCCAAGGTCACGGTGCCCGAGCAAGTGACGACGCTGGTGGCCGCCCTCGAAGCGCTGGAACGGCGCGCCTCGCTGGCGCCGGGTGCGGTGGCCATCGAGTTGATGGTCGAGACCCCGCAGTCCATCGTCGGGCCGCGGGGCGAGCTGGCGCTGCCGGCCCAGGTCGCCGCGGCGCGCGGGCGCTGCCGGGGGGCCCATTTTGGCGTCTACGACTACACCGCGAGCCTCAACATCACCGCGATGCACCAGGCGCCCGCGCACCCGGCGTGCGATTGGGCGCGGCATGCGATGCAGGTGGCGCTCGCGGGCACCGGGGTCACGCTCTCGGACGGCGCCACCACCGTGATGCCGGTGGGGCCCCATCGCGCGCCCGAGGGCGGTCCGCCGCTCACCCGCGATCAGGCGGAGGAGAACCGCCGCGCCGTGCACCACGCGTGGCGGGCGCACTACGACGACGTGCGGTCGTCGCTGCGCCAGGGCTACTACCAGGGCTGGGATCTGCACCCGGCGCAACTGCCCACGCGCTACGCCGCGCTGTTCGCGTTCTTCCTCGAGGCCCGGGAGCGAGCCTCCGCGCGGCTCAGCGCCTTCGTCGCGAAGGCCGCCCAGGCGACGCTCGTGGGCAACATCTTCGACGATGCCGCGACCGGGCAGGGGCTGCTCAGCTTCTTCCTGCGCGGCATCAACTGCGGCGCGCTCACCGAGGCCGAGGCCCTCACGCGAGGCGCGCGCCGGGCGGGCCGAAGCGCCGCAACTGATGGTTCTTCGGGGCCGGCACGGAGCCTTCACAATCGGCTTCGGAGGCCCCGGCGAGCGTGATAGCATGAGGCCGTCCTGGATTGCCACCGTGCCGTGCGGTCGTGGCGTCCGGGGACTCCCCCAACCGGCCATGTCGACAGCAGCCCGAGCACCTTGGGGATACCCCCGTGCGAGCCGCCTTCCTGCCCCTGATGCTTCTCTGTGTACTGCCCGCTTCCGCCGGCGCGCAGACCCTCTTCCAACACCTCGGCCTCACCGACCCGTTGATGGAAGGCTTCGCCATGTCCGCCCAGGCCTCGAAGGGCGCGGGCGCGGCGTTCACCGACGGGGCGGCCGCCGCCTGGCAGATGGCGTGCAGCACCCACGGCGACGACGCGCCGCACTTCTATCAGGGCGTGATGTCCGAGGCCCAGCATGCCAAGGCCTCGTCCCTCGGCTGGACCTTGCGGGGCCGGGTCAAGGTGTTCGGTTCGAAGGCCGAGGAGCCGACCCCGTTCTTCCTCATGTACCGCACCGGGTCCCGGTCCTATCAGCTCCAGTTCGGGGCGCGGGTGAACGGCGACCAGTGGGTCCGCCTGGTCACCGGCAAGGCCACGGGGATCGAATACACGCTCACCGGCTCGGGCGCCAGCCTCCACACCTACGAGCTGGTCATGCAGCCGTCCGGGTCGTCGGCCGACCTGTACGTGGACGGGACGCTCACGCACCATGACTACGCCGGGTTCGACTTCTCGAACAACAACGGCGTGTTCTGGGGTGTGGGGAGATCGCCGGG
>VBPB01000184.1 GCA_005893365.1 Candidatus Eiseniibacteriota bacterium | reverse complement strand
CCATCGGGGACCCGCACGCGCACCGGGACCGGCACCGGGGTGAAGCGCGCTTCGAGCGCATCGCCCGCCCGCCGCAGCGTGACGTCGAGGACGCCGAAGCGGGTGGGGGCGCGGGCGAGACCGGTCCCGCTCCACCAGGTGGGGTCGCCGCCCAGGGCCAGCTCGAGCGTGTCGCGGGTGTCGCCGACCACCATGTTGCGCAGCAGATCGACCAGCATCGCGGCCGCGGTCCCGTGCGGCGGCAGGTTGCCGCCGAAGCCGCCACCGCGGTGGAACACCTCGGCCTGTCCCAGCGTCGAGCTGCTGTGCGAGAGCACGCCCCAGAGCCAGCGCCGCGCCTCGGCCGGCCGGCCGGCGAGCAGCGCCCACTGCGCGAGATCGGCGCCCAGATAGGTGTGCAGCGAATCCGGAGCGCCGGCCGCGATGAGCCCGCTGCGCGCCCGCTCGCCGGCCTTGCGCGCGTCGAGGCGCGCGAGCCGCGCGTCATCCGGACTCATCACCCCGGTCGGATAGGCCACCGAGAGGTTCCCCCAGTCCCGCCCCGGTCCGCGCCAGGAGGGCGGCACGTCCGGGTGGCCGGTGCGCTCGAGCGCCACCCGGAACGTCGCGAGGTAGTCGTCGTAGGCGGCCGCCGCCCGGCGCGCCAGCGCCGAGTCCTGCGCGCGCAACGCCAGGGCGCGGGCCGCGCGCAGGCCGGCCAGCGACCACGCGTCGTTGCCCACCAGCTCGGCCCGCGTCAGCTCGTTGTCGCGCGGGTCGCCGAACGGCATGAGCCCGCCCCACGGCAGCGCCAGCGCCCGGGTGCGGGTACGGGTGCGCTCGATCCAGTCCACCGCCGCGCGCGCGACCGGCAGGGCCTCGCGCGCCCTCTCCGGCGAAGCCGGCAACGCGCTCGCCTGGTCCAGCGCCCACAGCGCCTGGCCGGTGCCGTCCAACTGGCCGCGCTGCGAGAGCAGGGCGCCGCTCGGGAACTGGAATCGCGTCAGCGTGCGCGCGTCGTCGCGGGCCATCGCGCCGAGACCGGCGACGGCGAGCGCCCGCACCACCCGCGCGCCGTCGCGGATCCAGACGTCCCGGTACTGGAACGGATTCCCGATCGGCACCCAGCCGCCGCGGGTTGACGCGCGGATCGGGGGTCTCGAGGCGCGCGGCGCCACCCAATAGATCCCGCCAGCGCCGGCGGCTCTCGGCGACGACGCGCGCGTGCGCGGCCGCCGCCGCCAGCTCGGCCTCGGGACGCGTCGCCGGGTAGAGCGGCATCCAGAAGTCCCACGTCCGTGTCTCGCCCGCGGCGAGGTCGGCGGACAGGTCGAGCGCCACGCGCGCCGCCCGGGCGCGGGCCGGCGCGGGCCGGGCGCCGTCCGGCAGGCCCAGCGCGATCCGGTCGTCGGCCATCACCACGCGCCCGCGCGCCGCCAGACGCGGCGCGCCCTCGGCGGGCGCGTCGCCCGGGACCGTGTGCGGCCCCATGGCCGTGGTCGCGACCGCGGCCTCCATGGTGAACCGCCCGCGGCCCAAGGCCACGCGCTTGGCCGTCACGCGCACCGAGAGCAGCAGGGTCGTGTCGCCCATCGCCGCGACCGGGACCGCGGCGGCTTCGAAGTCGACGCGATGGCCCACCAGCGCCACGAGAGCGCCACCTCGCCGTTCCAGATCTGGCGACCGTGGCCCACCTGGAAGGCCCGTCGCGCCCCCGGGAACCCGAGGGCCGCGATCGAGTACCGGTAGGTCTCGGGGAGGAGCGCCGGCTCACCCGACGCCACGACGGCCGGGGCGGGCGGCGTGCGGCCGCATCCGGTGGCGACGGTCGTGGCGAGCGCCAGCGCGATCCCGATCACCCGCGCGGGGCGCAGGGTGCGGGCGAGCGGCCGGGGGCGGCCGGAGTTCGGCGCCGGGTCGCGGGCGGGGGCGGGACAGCGGGCGACGCGACGGCGGACGGGGATCCTCATGAGGTCGGCGCAGACTACCCCGGCCCCCGCCGCACGGCCACGGCAAACTAGTGTCCCGTACCGGAAATCATGGGCATGCCCCGCGGAGGGATCGTGGCCGCTGGCAAGGAGCGACGACGACGCGTATCCGTTGCGATACACGGAGGAGGAGCGACGCCGCCAGCGGCCGCGAGAACCCGCGCGGCGTGTGCATGATTTCCGGTACGGGACACCACCGTCGCGCGATGGCGGCGATCGCCCGACCGGCCGCGCGCCGGCGCCGGGTGGGGCGCACGGGCGATCGCGACGCCGGACCGCGTTTCGCGCTTGCCTGGCGCCTGGTTCGGCGGCACCATCTGCCGCACGACCCCCGCCGACTCGCCCTCGAGGTGGACCATGCGGTCTCCTGTCCGGCTCGCCCCGCTCCTGCTGCTCGCCGCGGTCACCCTCGCCCGCTCGGGGTCCGCCGCCATCACCGTGGACGGCCGGCTCGACCCGGACTACGGCGCGGCACTCGCGACCCAATCCCTCGAGACCAGCTTCGAGGACGCCAACCCCGCCTTCTCGCCGGACCCGGTCCGCTACGCGGACGGCACCGAGCTGGATGCCCTCTACGGCGCCATCACCGACGGGGTCCTCCACGTGCTCGTGTCGGGCAACCTCGGGTTCTGCTGCCCGACCGCCTACGCGCATCAGGAGGAGTTCGACCTGTTCATCGATTCGCGCCCCGGCGGGCAGCACACGCTGCGCGCCGACAACCCGGCGGTCGGATGGTTCGGCGGCAACACGCTCAACGGCCTGGCCGGGCTCTCGTTCGATGCCGTCTTCGCGGCGGACTACTGGCTGGGGTGCACGGTCAACATGGCCAGCGCCTTCGCCGAGCTGCTCCCCGATGGCGGGGGCGCGGGATACGACCTCGGCTACAACGTGACCGGAGCGCCGGGGACGCTGACGGGCGGGACCGATCCCGCCGGCATCCTCGCGGCGCTGGATGATTCCAACGGCGCCGGCGTCACGGCGGGCTGCGCGTCGGCCTCGGGCGCCGGGGTGACGACCGGGGTCGAGTGGGCGATCCCGCTCGCGGCCATCGGGGATCCCACCGGCTGTGTCCAGGTCTGCGTCCTGGCCGCCGACGCCGAGACGCACGCCATCGGCAATCAGACGCTCGGGCCCTCCGAGCCCGGGAACTGCGCCTTCGGCGCCCCCGCCGGCGTGAACCTGGCGAACCTGCCCGGGAACCAGTACGTCATCATCTGCCCGGCCCCCACGCCGGCGAGTGGCTCGACCTGGGGCCGGATCAAGACCCTCTACCGTTAATCGCCGCCGTCCCGCCGCCCACCGATCGGAGCCGCCCGCATGGCCGCGAGTCCGCCGCATCTGCGCCAGGTGCTGAGGCTGTGGGACGCCACCTGCGTCGTGGTGGGGGCGATCATCGGCGTCGGCATCTTCTTCAACCCGCGCGACGTGGCGACCTTGACCGGCAGCGCCCCGCGCGCGCTGCTGGCCTGGGCCCTGGGCGGGTTGATCGCCCTGCTCGGCGCCTTCACGTTCGCCGAGCTGGGCCGGCTGCGTCCGGTCGCGGGCGGGCAGTACCACGTGCTCCGCGACACCTACGGCCGGCTGCCGGCCTTCCTGTTCGTGTTCTGCAACCTCACCGCCATCCAGGCGGGCGCGGTCGCGATCATCGCCATCGTCTGCGCGCAGCATCTGGGGGTGGCGCTCCACGGGCAGGATCCCTCCGCGCGCTGGGTGCTGGTCATGGCCACGGTGTTCTGCTGGGCGCTGGTCGCCCTCAACGTCCTCGGCGTGCGGACCGGCGCTAAGGTCCAGAACGTCACCGTGATCGCCAAGCTGCTGACGCTGGGGGCCCTGGTGGTCCTCGCCGCGATCGTGAAGCCGGGCGCGGGGGTACCGGTGGCGCCGGCGGCGCCGGCTGCCCCCGCTCACCTCTCCGGTCTCTTCGCCGGCATGGCGCTGACGCTCTTCGCCTACGGTGGCTGGCAGCAGGCGATGTGGGTGGCGGGGGAGGTGGTGGACGCGCGCCGCACCGTGCCGCGCGCCATCCTGCTCGGCGTCGGCATCGTGATCGTGGCCTACCTGGCGGCCAACTGGGCCTACCTCGACCTGCTCGGCTTCGACGGCGTGCGCCACGCCAAGGCGCTGGTCGCGGACGCCTTCTCGGTGGCCTGGCCCGGGGTCGGCCGGCGGATCGCGGCGGCCGCGGTCGCGGCCTCGGCGTTCGGCGTGCTCAACGCCCAGTTCCTGACCGGGCCGCGCCTCACCTGGGCGATGGCGAGCGACGGCCTGTTCTTCGCACCCTTCGCCCGCATCCTCGAGCCCTTCGACACGCCGGCGGCGGCGATCCTGCTGCTCGGAGCCCTCGCCACCGCCCTCGTGCTCGGCTTGGGGCTCGACCGCACCGATCTGCTCACGACCGGGGTCGTGGTCGTCGACTCGGTCTTCTTCGCCTTGAGCGGCCTGGCACTCCCGGCGCTGCGGCGGCGCACGCCGGCCGCCGAGCGCGGCCCGGCCTGGCTCGATGCGGCCGCCATCGCCTTCGCGGCCCTCGAGCTGCTGGCGATCGTCGGCTCGGTGCTCGAGCGCAACGTGCGCGTGGTGGCGTTGACCGGTCTCGCCTGGATCGGGGTCGCGGCCCTGGTGTGGGCGGTCTGGTTCCGCGGCCGGCCCGCCCCGGCACGGACCGACGCTCCCGCGGGGGGGTGAGCGGCCCGGCTATCCGCGCGCCGCGCCCCGCCGCGAATCGCGACGCAGCGCGAGCGCGATGCCGATCGCGAGCGCGAAGGCGAACAGCATCTCCACCAGCTCCTGGAGTCGGCCGATGAGCGTGCCGAAGGCGATGCTGACCGGCTCCCACTGGTCGTAGTCGTCGCAGCCGCCGAGGAGGAACAGCACCAGCGCGTAGGTCACCACCGGACTGGGGATCCCGCTGCGGTCGCGGCGCCGGCGGGTGTGGAACGCGATGGCCGCGAGCCCCAGGACGCCCAGGATCGAGGTGAACCAGGCGCTCAGGAACTGGAAGATGGGCAGATTGTGGATGTTGGTCTCGTGCTGGACGTTGGCCTCGCGGAACAGCTGCGGCGGCTGGTAGTGGAAGATCTGCTGGCCCCAGCTCACCTCTTCGCCCGCGCACCCGAAGCAGATCGCCGCCATCATGAGCCAGAACAGGACCGCCCACCGGCAGTTCCCCGCCCGCATGCGCGCCGCCATCATCAGGGCGGGCACGACGCCGGCGAGATAGCCGACCACGGTGAGGTTCTCGACCAGGCGATTCTCCGCCAGCAGCATCACGGCCCGATGCTCGGTGGGCGGGTACGCGAGCGCCAGCGCGAAGCCGACCGCCGAGGCGATCGGGAAGACGAGGATGAGCCCTGTCAGGGCGGGGGGCAGGCCGTAGACCGCGCGGGCGGTGGCGATCAGCGATGGGGGTCGGTCCGGGATCTCAGCCATGGTGCCTCGTCAGCGGCTCGCGAATGCCCGAGGTTGAGCGTACGCCCATCGCGATCCCGCGGCCAGCGGGCGGGACCCACCGCCGCCCCATCGCCTACCGGGATGTGGCCGCATCGCCCGGCATCTCGTAGACACGGTAGGCGGCGTTGCGATAGCGCAGGGGGAGTGCGAGGGGCCGGCCCGAGCACGGCCAGACCACGAAGACCCGGCGGCCGGGCAGGGCCATCTCGCGGGCGATCGCGACCAGGTCCGGCACGCTCAGCCCGCAGAAGTCGCCCTGGCCGGAGGCCGGATCCGGCGCGCGCAGGTTGCGCATCCGCCGCGACCATTCCCGCCCGAAGGCGGGATCGAAGTTCATCAGCGTGCCGTCCTCCGAGTCGGCGTAGAGCGTCCGCTCGCCCTCGACGCGGAACTCGCCGGGCTCGAACGGGGGCACGATGAAGCCATCCCGCCGATCGGTGTGCGTCCGCGCCCAGCGCCCGATGTCGCGGTGCAGCGGTGGATCGAGCCCGGTGATCGAGAACGTCGAGCCCGCCCCCAGCAGCGCGTCGTCGACGACGCAGGCGCTGGCGGCCAGGGCGATCAGCGCGGTCGTGGCGGCCACCGACCGGCCGGCGCCGCCCACGCCCCAGCCGGCGCGCCTGAGCCCGATCACCGCGATGACGACCACCACCGCCTCGATCATCGGCAGGGCGTAGGTCCGAGGCCCGCCAGCGGCCCACAGGGCGGCGAGGGCCGCGACCAGGGCGTCCGCGCGGCGGAGCGGCCGGTCCGCGCCGGCGACGAAGTGCCCCGCCACCAGCACCATGACCAGGAACTCCACGAACGCGAACGCGCGCAGCGGCTGGGTGAGCAGGGCGAGGCCCAGTGGCTCGAGCTCCGAGAACACGGTCCCGGCCACGCCCAGTACCACCAGCGCCAAGGCCGCCGCGCGCACCTGGCGGTGCCGCTCGTCGGCCGCGCCCCACCCGCGCGTGGTGAGGACCAGGAGCGCGATCGCGGCCAGGGCGTGCACGAGGGCGGTCCACCCCCAGCTGAACGGGAACAGGTGGTGGGACGAACGGGCCCGCAGCGCGTGGACCCACTCCGGGTCGGCCAGGCCCAGGTGGAGCGACGGCGGCGCATGCTGGAGCCGCCAGAGCAGTAGCGGGCTCGCCACGGCCAGGAACCCGAGCAGGCCGGTCCCGAGACGCCGCAGCCCATCGCGCCGCGGCCGGACGAGGGTGGCCCCCACCAGCATCGCCAGGCCGAAGTGGGTGGTGATCGGGTGGACCAGGTAGGCGAGGCCCAGCAGTAAGAAGGCGCGCCCGATCCGCCCCTCGAGGTGCTGGACGATGGCGAACAGGACGATCGGCGTCGCGACCGCCCGGGTGGTGAGCATCGGGTCCACGATCGGGATCCCCCCGAGCGTCATGCGCGGGAAGGCCAACAGCACCAGCGCGAGCGCCGCGGCGGCCGGGCTCCGGAACAGCGTGGTGGACAGCCGGTGGACGCCGAGGAAGGTGAGGAAGAGGGCGGCCAGGTAGAGGCCGAAGAAGAGCGCCGGGAGCCCGACGCTTAAGACCCGATGGATCAGGCCGAGGGCGTTCCAGAGATAGGTGTAGTAGTAGGGTCGCTGGGCGAGGAGGTAGTCGCCCGGGTAGAGCCCCGGGTCGGCGAAGGCCTTGAGGAACGGGATGGCGATGCGGTTGTCGCCACCCCCGTAGGCGTAGGGGTTGATGGCGAACGCCGAGGCCAGCGTGAACACGAGGATGACGGCCCCGGTGAGGGGACGGGACGCGGACGCCTCACCCGCCCTCGCTCGCGCCTCGGCCATGGCCGGATTATGGCAACGAACCTCCGGCCCACCAAGGCCGCCAAGGGCGTGGGCGCCACCCCGGTCGCGCGCCGCGACGGCGCCGGGACGCGCCGCCGCTCAGGCGCCCGGGCCGGTCACGGCTTCATCCGGCGCATGACGGCGCGCAGCTGGCGCGCGACCGCCTGGGTGAGCGGCGGGTCGAAGTTCCCGAGCACGATGAGCGTGATCGCCCCTTCGCGGGTGTAGTCGGCGGCGATGCCCGGGGCGCCGCCCGCGAAGCCGACCGACGGCGGCTGCGGATGGGCGGCGGCGGCCGCGATCCTGGCGTCCGCGGGCGGCGGGCCGCCGATCACCCAATCCGTCCAGCCCGGCGGGCAGAGCTTGCCGCCGATCAGCGCCTGGTCGAAGCGCAGCAGGTCGTCGAGCGTCGAATACCCACCGCCCGCCGCACTCCCCCGCGCGGGGCGGGTGAACACGTTCTCGTGCAGCGGCGCGTCGCCGTCCTCGCCCCGGGTGTAGCCCATCGCCAGGTCGGGCGTCGGGTCGTCGGCCTCGAAGTCCCCGGTGGCGTTCATGCCGGCCGGTCCCCAGACGTGATCGCGCAGGTAGTCGTAGTAATCCTGGCCCGAGGCCTTGGCGATGATCTCGCCCAGCAGGACGTAGCTCCCGTTCGAGTAGCGCTCCGAGGTGCCCGGCTCGAACCACAGCGGCTGGTCGCGGAAGAGCGGGAGGTAGTCACGGTTGTGCCGCAGCTTCGAGCGGTCCGCCGCGTCGTAGCGCGGGCCGAAGATGTCGGGGATGCCGGCCCGGTGCGCGGCGAGCATGGCGATGGTGATCTTGCCGGCCGAGGGCCCCGGCCAGTCGGGCAGCCACTGGGTGAGCGGGTCGTCGAGCGTGAGCTTGCCCCGCTGCGCCAGCTGGGCGATGGCGACCTTGGTGAACAGCTTGTTGACCGAGCCCAGGTTGAACCGCGTCTCGGGCCGGTTGGGGACCGCGAAGCGGCGCTCGGCGCGGTTCCAGGCCTGGCGCAGCAGGGGCTTCCCGTCGCGCGCCAGCAGCACCGCG
>VBPB01000413.1:2790-4278 GCA_005893365.1 Candidatus Eiseniibacteriota bacterium | reverse complement strand
GGCGAGGTCGATCGCGTCGAGATCATGTTCACCGAGTTCATCTCGGCGCTGCGGCACCGGGTCGTGGTCCAGACCTTCGTGCCGGTGGGCGCCGGTGGCGCGGCGGGCGCGACCTCGAGCGGCGCGATCCTGTTCGAGCCCGACGCGGAGAGCATCGTCGGGGAGCTGTTGTCGCGCTACGCGACGGCGAAGCTGTTTGCCGCGCTCGCCGACGCGCTCGCCTCCGAGCACGGCGCACGGATGATCGCGATGGGCGCGGCGCGCAAGAATGCGGGCGAGCTCATCGACCTGCTGGTGCTGCGGCGCAACCGCATGCGGCAGGCCGGCATCACGAAGGAGCTGCTCGAGATCGTAGGCGGCGCGGAAGCGCTCAGGTAGTCCCGGAATCCCCTGGGGCGGCGCGTGCGCCGCCCACGTCGAACGCAAGGAGCGGGCATGGCGAAGAACAACGTCGGCAAGGTCGTGCAGGTCATCGGGCCCACGGTGGACGTGGCGTTCGATCCCGAGAATCTCCCCCGTCTGCTCAACGCGATCCGGATCGCGGACCCCAAGCGCGACATCCGGCTCACGGTCGAGGCCGCGCTCCACGTCGGCGACAACATCGTGCGCTGCGTCGCGATGAGCTCGACCGACGGCCTGGTGCGCGGCATGGACGCCGTGGACACCGGCGCGCCGATCTCGGTGCCGGTGGGCGAGTCGGGCCTGGGGCGCATCTTCAACCTGCTCGGCGAGCCGATCGACGGCAAGGGCCCGGTCCAGGGGGAGAAGTCCTACCCGATCCACCGTCCCTCCCCGTCGTTCGACGAGCAGGAGACCTCGATCCAGCTGTTCGAGACCGGCATCAAGGTCGTGGACCTGCTCGCGCCCTACCAGAAGGGCGGCAAGGTCGGCCTGTTCGGCGGCGCGGGCGTGGGCAAGACCGTCATACTTCAAGAGTTGATCCGCAACATCGCCACCGAGCACGGCGGCTTCTCGGTGTTCGCCGGCGTCGGGGAGCGCACTCGCGAGGGCAACGACCTCTATCGCGAGATGACCGAGTCGGGCGTGATCTCGAAGACGGTGATGGTGTTCGGGCAGATGAACGAGCCGCCCGGCGCGCGCCTGCGCGTCGCGCTCACCGGGGTCACGATGGCGGAGTACTTCCGCGACGAGCGCGGGCAGGACGTGCTGCTGTTCATCGACAACATCTTCCGCTTCACCCAGGCGGGCAGCGAGGTGTCGGCGCTGCTGGGCCGCATGCCGAGTGCCGTGGGCTACCAGCCCACGCTCGGCACCGAGATGGGTGCGCTCCAGGAGCGCATCACCTCGACCAAGAAGGGCTCGATCACCTCGGTCCAGGCGATCTACGTGCCGGCGGACGACCTCACGGATCCCGCGCCGGCGGCGGCGTTCGGCCACCTCGACGCCACCACCGTGCTCGACCGGGCGATCTCGGAGAAGGGCATCTATCCGGCGGTGGACCCGCTGGGCTCGACCTCGCGCATCCTC
>VBPB01000413.1:1694-2782 GCA_005893365.1 Candidatus Eiseniibacteriota bacterium | reverse complement strand
CTGCAGCGCTACAAGGATCTGCAGGACATCATCGCGATCCTCGGCATGGACGAGCTGTCGGAGGACGACAAGCTCATCGTGCAGCGCGCGCGCAGGATCGAGCAGTTCCTCTCCCAGCCGTTCTACGTGGCCGAGGCCTTCACCGGCCGCGGCGGCAAGTACGTGAAGCTCGAGGACACCATCAAGGGCTTCAAGATGCTGGTGAGCGGCGAGCTGGACGAGCTGCCGGAGCAGGCGTTCTACATGTGCGGCGGCATCGACGAGGCGCTCGCCAACGCCGAGAAGATGGCGGCGGTGGTCTAGCATGGGCAGCCCGTTCGAGCTCGCGATCCTCACCCCCGAGCGCACGGTGTTCGAGGGCGCGGTGGAGTACGTGCAGGTGTCCGGGAGCGAGGGGTACCTCGGCGTGCTCGCCCACCACGCGGCGCTGGTCACCGCGCTCGCGCAGGGCACGCTCACGGTGCGGAAGGCCGACGGCGTCGAGCTGCGCTGGACGGTGAGCGGCGGATTCTTCGAGGTGTCGAACAACCGCGCCACTGCGCTAGCCGCGACGCGGTGGACGAGGCGGCGGAGGCATGAGTTCCGTCGCTGGGCCGCGTGTCCTCGTGATCATGCCGGCCCACGACGAGGAGGCGAGCATCGGCGAGACCATCCGCCGCATCCGGGAGAACCTTCCTGCGGTGGACATCGCCGTGATCAGCGATTTCTCGAGCGACCGGACCACCGAGGTCGCCGAGCGCCACGGCGCCCGGGTGATCGAGCTGCCCAACAACCTGGGCTACGGCGGCGCGATCCAGACCGGGTTCAAGGTCGCGCTGGCGCGCGGCTACGACGTCGTCCTCCAGATGGCCGCCGACGGGCAGCACAGCCCCGAGGACGCGCGCGCGCTGCTTCAGCCGGTGCTCGCGGGCGAGGCCGACGTGAGCATCGGCTCGCGCTTCCTGGGCCGGACCACGTACAAGGTCCCGGGCCTGCGCCGGCTCGGCATGCGGGTGTTCGGGATGATCGTGACCTTCGTGACGCGGCGCCGCTTCTCGGACCCGACCTCCGGGTACCAGGCGATGAACCGGCGCGCGATGGAGTTCTTC
>VBPB01000413.1:0-1601 GCA_005893365.1 Candidatus Eiseniibacteriota bacterium | reverse complement strand
CCAAGATGTTCCTCTCGATCTTCATGGTCCTGCTGCGCCGCCGGAGGCTGCGGGCGCCGGCCTCGCGGCCGTGACGCTCCACCCGGCGGCGATCACGATCGACGTCGAGAACTGGTTCCACCCCGAGCTGGTGCGGGAGCGCGTCCCCGCGGACGACACGAACCACGTCGTGCGCGCCGGCACCGAGGCAATTCTGGAAGCGCTCGCGCGCCACCGGGTGAGCGCCACCTTCTTCATGCTGGGCGAGGTCGCCACGCGCCATCCCGACCTGGTGCGCCGGATCGCGGCGGCGGGCCACGAGATCGGGTGCCACGGCATGACCCACGAGCCGCTGTGGCGGCTGACCCCCGAGACGTTCCGGCGCGAGCTGCGCGATTTCCGCGCGGTGATCCGCTCAGCTCTCGGCGCTGACCCGGTCGTGGGGTATCGCGCGCCCACCTTCAGCCTCGACCGCACCACGGCCTGGGCGCTCCCGGTGCTGCGCGAGGAGGGCTTCGCCTACGACTCGAGCATCTTCCCGATGCCGGTCATGCTCTACGGCGTGCGGGGGGCGCCGCTCGGGATCTACCGGCCGGCCGGCGACGATCTCGCCCGCCACGACCCCCAGGGGGGCCTGATCGAGTTCCCGGTCGCGGTCGGCTCGCTCGCCGGGCTGCGCCTGCCGGTGGCGGGCGGCTTCTACCTGCGCGCGCTGCCGCTGTGGCTGCTCACGGCGGTGCTCGACCGCATCGTCCGGTCGCGGCCCGCCTCGCTCTACATCCACCCGTGGGAGTGCGCGCCCGACCTGCCGCGCGTGGCGCTCCCGTGGACCTCCGCGCTCATCACCTATTTCCAGCTCGACAGCGTGGGCCGGAAGCTGGAAGCATTGCTCTCGCGTTACGAGTTCCTCACCATGCGCGCGATCCTCGAGCGCCAGGGACATCTCGAGGCCGCGACCACCCGGAGGTGACGGCCATGCAGCCCGCCCTGTACACCGGTCTCCAGCTCCGCGCCCAGCTGTTCGTCGTGGGCCTGGGAGTGCTGTTGCTGCTGTTCATCCTCAACCAGGTCCGCCGCAAGAACATCCGCGAGGAGTACTCGCTGCTGTGGATCCTGTCCGCGGTCGTGATGCTCCTGAGCGCCACCTTCATCCGCAGCGTCGAGCGGCTCTCGCACCTGATCGGGATCTACTACCCGCCCGCATTCCTGTTCCTGATCGCGATCCTGATCGTGCTCATGCTCCAGTATCACTTCTCGACCGTGATCTCGACGCTGCGCGAGCAGAACAAGAACCTCACCCAGGATCTCGGCATCCTCGAGGCCGAGGTCCGCGACCTGCGCCGCGCGCTCGACCGGAGCAGCACCCAGGCATGAGGCCGCGCGACCCCGCGCTCGCGCTCGGCGCGCTGCTGGTCCTGGCGCTGGCGCTGCGCAGCCATTCGGGCGTTCTCAACACAGCCTAGCGCAGCCCCTCGAGCCGCTTCCGCAGCGTGGCGAGCGTGGACTCCGAGCGCTGCCCGGGGGGCAGCGAGTCGGCGAATGCGATCGCGCTCGCGAGCGTGCGGCGCGCGCCAGTGGTGTCGGCGAGCCCGAGGTAGATGTCCGCCCGCACCTGGTACATG
>VBPB01000151.1:1803-9290 GCA_005893365.1 Candidatus Eiseniibacteriota bacterium | reverse complement strand
GCGACCGGCGTGTCTAGGTCGCTGCTCCCAGCACCGTAGTACAGGACGCCCGGCCGGGCGTAGAACCGGCGGGCGTACGTATCCCCGGCGTTCTTGCCACGGAACCTGAGGTTCATCAGTCGGCCCTGGTGGAGCACATCGGGGGGCAGCGACCCCCGGTAGACGACGGAGAACGCCGTGTCCGAGCCGGCCTCCCACGCGATCCAGGGCGAGGTGATGCGGGTGAAGACGCCGTCCTCGAGGAACCCGCTGGGGCCAGCGACCTGCCACACGCAGCTGGGATCGATGGGGTCGAATCCCTGCTTGAGCGAAACGTCCGTGGTCGGGGCTGGGAAGTCACGGATGACGTTTACCGCGCCATTGTTGCCGCCGTTGCGCGCCGAGAGGGTCCAGACCCCGGTCGTGCCGTCCTCGAAGTCATGGAGCGGGATCGGGCTGGCTGGACTGTTGATACCGTCGAGGCTGACATTGTCTACGATCGCCCCCGGGCATGGCTGGAGCGGGACCCCGCCATCCTCGTTCGAGGTGATGCTCTGTGTCTCGACGACGATGCGGAGTTGGGTCGGCGTCGCGAACGGGAACGCCGATTGGCTGTCCGGATGCGTCGGGACGTAGCACCTGAACGTCGCGGTCCCCGAAGTCCGGAGCCCGGCGCTCGTCGTCAACAGGGCGCCGTTCGATCCCACCCAGCGCGCGCTCAGCATCCCCCACTTGCCATCCGCTCTGAGCGCCTGCACGCCCAGGTACCGATTCACCGCGCCGGCGAGGAGCCCGCTCCCGGCCTGCAGCCCCACCTGCCCGTCGAACGTCAGCCGGTAGTTGCCGTTGGTGAAGGTCGGCGAGGTCAGCCGCTGGCTCCAGTTGGCGCCGAATCCCTCCGGGTAGTACCACATCGCGACCTCGGAGGGGTTGGTCGCGAGGTCGGTGCCGAACCAGAGCGCCTTGCCGCCCATGGTGACGAAGGCGTCGTTGGTGAGGTGCTTGTTGTCCACGTGCGCGAACACGAGGCCGCCGCGCTCCTGACCGGTCCAGCCGCGCGGGTCGCAGCTGCCACTGGCGGCGCGATCGAAGCCGTGCTCGAACCACTCGTAGGTCGTGTCCGGGTCGGCGAGCGCGTTGAGCGGGCCGGTGCTCCGCGGAAGCGCCGACCCAATCCGGGCGCCCGGACGCATCGCGGACACGGCGACGCGCGCAGCGGGTCCGTCCCCATCGATGGGGATCTGGTAGAAGACGAACGAGTCCGGCGGTGCCGCGCGCCCGGCCGGCCGCGGCGCGGCCGTCGCGGCGCCGGCGAGCGCGGCGAGGATCAGGGCAGTGAGAAGGGGATGCGTCAGGCGGCCCATGGCGTCCCTATCTCGGCGGCGCGCGGCCGGCGCCGTCGGCCAGCGCGCGCCCGATCTCGGCGATGAGGTCGTCGAGGAGGAGTTGGGGCTGAGCCTCCCCTGCCGGCAAGGCGCGGAGCGCTCGGACGTCTCTCACCGCGAACCCCGGCCCAGCCCGCTGGACGGTGCGCACGCCGGTCGCCGGATCGCGCCGGATGTCGAACTTGCCCTGGCCGAGCCCGTTCACCTGGGCCCGCCCCCGCGCGTCGCGCCACACGAAGAACAGGGCTTCCTCGCCGGCCTGGAATGCGGGACAACCCGGCACCGTGTAGCGGGCGCCATCGACCTCGCCCCCGAGCTGGGTCAACGTCAGCCGCGCGCCGGGATTGCCCTTGAGGGAGCGGGTCACGCGCACATCGACGTCGGTGAGGATCCGGGTCCGCGCGTCGTTCCAGTAGGAGCGGCTGCCCTCGACGACGCCGATGACGATGTCACTGGATTCGAGCGTGAGATCGTGGACGTCGAGATGGCGGAGCGACGTGGCGCGGCCGGGGGTGGCGAGGAGCGTCGCCGCCAGCAGGATGAGGCCTGCGGCCGAGCGAACCGGGACAACGCGGCCAGCGTCCACGTGCGACCCCCTCTGTGCCCGCCGATCGGGCAGCATCCGGGCCACGCGGAGGGGGTCGCGCGCGTGCTTCAGGCGCTCGTTTCCGTCGTGATCCACCTATGAGCGTAGGGGGCCCCCCGGGGTGGGGCAAGGCAATTCCCCCCGCGGCGGGCCCGACCCGGCCCGCGGCCGGGCCCCAGATCGGCTAGCGTGCCCGGGCGCGGCGGTCCGGCTCGGCGGTGCCCGGGCCGGGGGTGCCTGGCTCGGGGAACAGTGACAGCGAGCCCGCCCCCTCATGCTCCAGCAGCCGGCGCTTGAGGTCGAGCCCCCAGGCGAAGCCACGCAGCGCGCCGCCCAAGGCCACCACCCGGTGGCACGGCACCAGGATGCACACCGGGTTGGCGCCGACCGCAGCGCCCACGGCGCGGGCCTCGCCCGGCATCCCGATCGCCGCCGCGATGGCCCCGTAGGTCGTGGTCGCGCCGAACGGGATGGGGCGCACGCGCTCCCAGACCGCGCGCTCTAGCTCGGAGCCGGGCACGTCCAGCGCGCCGCCGAAGGGCGAGCGGTCGCCCGCGGCGTGGCGGCGCAGCGCCGTGGCCGCCGCCTCCGCGTGCCATCGTGCGGCCGCCGAGCCGCCCCGCGGCGCGGGCGCGGTCACGCCCGCGCGCGCCGGCCGGACCGCGCGCACGCCGCGCTCGGTGGCGGTGATCTCGAACTCGCCGAATCTCGTCCGCACATACAGCGTCGCCACGGTCGTCATCTCTCCCGTCTTCATGCCTGCCTCCTGCGAATAGGTCTCGGCACGCTCCGCGCCGGAGCCACGCCGTGCTGTCGCCGCCAGGCGCGCGCGAACGCCGAGCCGCTCCCGAATCCCACCTCGAGCGCCACGTCCAGCACCCGCTCGCCGCGCGCGAGCAGTGCTTGCGCCCGCTCCAGGCGCAGCCGCGCCAGCGCCCGCGCGGGCGTGGTCTTGGCCCCCGCGCGGAAGTGGCGCGCGAATGCCGACGGGCTCATCGCCAGCGCCCGCGCGAGCCGGCGCACCGGCCAGCGTTCGCCCGGCGCGCCGCGCATGAGCGTGAGCGCGCGCGCCGCCAGCCGCCGGTCCGCCTCGCTCGCCCCGCCCGCCAGCTCCGGCCGGCAGCGCTTGCACGGGCGGAACCCGGCGCGCGCCGCCGCGGCCGGCGAGGCGAAGAAACGGACGTTGCGACGGAGCGGCTTGCGGCACGTGCAGGTGGGGCGGCAGAAGATGCCGGTGGTGCGCACGCCGGCCACGAACCGCCCGTCCCAGCGGCGGTCGCGGGCGAGGAACGCCGTCCACATGGCGTCGGCGCTCGGGGTGGTGGCGGTGCGCATCGCAGCACTCATGGGACGGAGCCTAGCGCGGCCGCCCCAGGGCCGCGCGACCGGGACCGCCGGGTTATCCGCGCCGGTCGGCGGTCAGGCGGGCGAGGGTTCCTCGCTCAACTCCTTGATGACCACGCTGTCCACGCCGTCGATCTCGGCGATCTTGACGCCGATGACCTCCTTGCGCGAGGTCGGCACGTTCTTGCCCACGAAGTCGGCGCGGATGGGCAGCTCGCGGTGCCCGCGGTCGATCACCACCGCGAGCTGGATGGAGCGCGGGCGCCCGAAGTCGATGAGCGCGTCCATCGCCGCGCGCACCGTGCGGCCGGTGTAGAGCACGTCGTCCACCAGCACCGCCACCTTGTCGTTGATGTCCACCGGGATCTCGGTGGACCCGACGATCGGCTGGTGCGCCACCTGCGAGAGGTCGTCGCGGTAGAGCGTGACGTCGAGGCTCCCCTCGATCGGCGCCTTGCCCTCGAACTCCTGGATCTTGCGGCTCAAGCGCGCGGCCAGGGGCACGCCCCGACGGCGGATGCCCACCAGCACCAGCCCATCCACGCCCTTGTTGCGTTCGACGATCTCATGGGCGATGCGGGTGATGATGCGGCGCAGGCCGTCGGCGTCGACGATCTCGGCCTTCTCTTTGAGGGCCATCGGGCTCTCCACGGGATGCGGGCGCTCCCGGCGCCCACCGGAGGCGCACGATAGCCGGAGCGTCCGCGGCGGGCAAGGCGGGCGGGCGCTCAAAGGCGGGCGGGGCGCGCCCCGGACGCGCGAAACCTTGGCGCCGCACCGGGCCCGCCCGCACGGCTCGCGTGAAGGGACCCTACCGGCCGCCCGCACCACCCAGCCTCGCCAGCGCCGCCGCCGCGTCGGGGTCCCCCGGGTCGTGCTGGAGCGCGCGGCGCAGGTAGCCGCGCGCCCGGCCGGTCTCCCCCAGCGCCGCGTAGGCCTGGCCGAACCGCACGTCGAGGGCGGCGCCGCTCGTCCGCAGCCGGCGCTCACGCCGCAACTCCTCGAGCGCCTCGCGCGGCCGGGCCTGGGCCAGGTCGATCAGGCCCAAGCGCTCGTGCTCGCCGGGCGTGAGCGGCTCCGCGCGCAGGGACGCCTCGGTGTAGCGCCGCGCCTCGTCCCACCGGCGCGCGACGAACGCCTCGCGCGCGAGCAGGCTCAAGGCCTGCGAGTCGTAGGGCGACTCGCGCGCCTCCCGGATCAGCTCGCGCTCGAGCCCCCCGCGCACGACGCTGTCGGCGAGCGCCGCCCGGCCGAGTGCCGCCAGCCGCTCGGTCCCGCCAGGGAGCCAGCGATAGGCGTAGGCGGCGATCACCGGGTCCAACGCACGGCCGCGCTTGAGGTAGAGCGCCGCGGCGTCGTCGGCGAAGACCAGCGCCCAGGTGGAATCGGCGTCGATGAAGTCGAGCAGCGGCCCGTCCCCCGACTGGTAGCGATTGACGAGCGCGTAGTCGAACTGATGGCGGGCGTCGAGCCGCTCCCAGCCCTCAGGGCGTGTGAGCGCCAGCGCCAGCAGGTCACGGTCGGCGCGGGAGGCGGCCTCGGGCGTGCCGGTCATGAACGGCAGGCGCTCGCGGTCGGGCCAGAACCGCCACGCCTGATAGCCGCCGCGGAAGTCGTTGAAGCCGCGCCCGCGCACGCCGTGCGCCGCCATGAAGTCGCAGGCGCGGACCGGATAGCGCGCCATGTCCAGGCCCACGACCAGCGGGTGCTCGACCCGCCGCCATTCGGGGATCCCGAGCCCCACGCACGCCACGGCGGCGAGCCCGGCGCGGGCCCAGGCCGGGCGCGTCCACACCGGCCAGCGCCGCGCGCCGACCCATGCGTCCAGGTCGCGCGCCAGGAACGCGGCCGCCGCCACCGCCCACGTGCCGGTGAAGCGCTGGGCGCTCAGCATCAGCGGCGTGAGCAGGACGATGAGCCCGCCCTCCACCACGTCCAGCCCCGCCCGCCGCCAACGCCAGATGGCCAGCGCCGGCCAGAGCACCATCAGGACGGCGAGGCCGTTGCGGTCGTTGTTGGCCCAGTCGAGACGCCGCAGCTCGCCGATGCTCTGGTAGAGCGCTTCGTGCCGCAAGGTAAGGGCGAACGTGAACGGCTGCCACAGCGGCCGCCAGCCCCAGGGATTGAGGAACGAGACCGCGAGGCCCAAGCCGGCGATGGAGAGCAGGCTGCGCGCCGAGGCACGCGCCGCCGCGGCGGCGGCACCCCGCGCCCGGCGCGCGGCCAGGAGGTCGTCCAGCAGCCGGAGCCCGAGGATCACGAAGCCCAGGTAGTACGAAGGATGCGTGTTGGCCCACGCCCAGGCGATGAGGACGAGCCCGACCGCCGAGGCGCGGCCCGAGGCCCCGCCTCCCGGCGCGGTCGCCGCGCGGTCGCGCGCAAGGCGGTGCCCGGCCAGGATCCAGAGCTGGAGCGCCAACAGGAGGGCGGCGAGCGTCTCGGGCCGCGCGTGGCTGCGCTGGCGGTAGACCAGCGCCAGCGCCGCCATCACCACCAGCGGCGTCAGCCCCCTCGCGCCCATCCGGCGCGCCGCCGCCCACAGGATCCCGAAGACGGCGAGCGTGCTCACCCAGCGCCACGCGAACAGCCCCCACACGCCCCCGGCGGCCCACAGCGGCCAGAGGAGTGCGCGGAAGAGCCAGGCGTTGTTCGCGTCCACCGCCCCGTAGGTGGGCCAGGACCAGAGCTGCCGGGTGGGGATCGCGTGCGTCTCCCAGATCACCCGCCCGACCAGGAGGTGATGCCAGAGGTCGGTGTCGTAGATGCGGTCGCTGACCGAGACCAGCACGCAGGCCGCGGCGACGAGGGCCGCGGCGAGCAGGGCCGGGTGGCGCAGCGGCAGCGGCGCGGCGCCGGACTGCGGGGGCGGGCGGCGCGGGCGGGCGGGACGTCGATCACGCATGGCGAGGGACGGTAGGCGAAGGCCACGGCTTCCGCCAGGGCGCGCGCCGCGGCGGCGCAACCCGCGCCGGCCACCGGTACGCGGCCGCGAATGCTGTTGCCCCCGCCGGCGCCCCGGGCTACGGTTCTCGTGTCGGGGAAGCGCCTCTCGACGGAACCTGGGCGCCGGTCGTTGGGCTCGCGCCGTGATCCGGACTCCCACCCTCGCCTGGAGGTCCCGTTGGCTTCGCTCGCCCCATTCCGCTCCATCCCTCAAGCCCGCCTCGCCGGCATCGCCTTGGCGCTCGCGGCCCTGCTCCTCGTCGCTGCGACCGGCTTCGCCGAGCCGGTCGCCGTCATCGCCGCGGTGAAAGGCAAGGTGGAGGTGACGCCGGCGCGCGGGGGTGCGGCCCAGGCGGCGGTGTTCGGGCGCGCGCTCGAGCGGGGCGACCGCATCGTGGTGGCCGCCGGCGGGGGGGCGACGCTCTTCTACAACGACGGCAAGGTGATGGAGGTCCCGGAGCACGGCAAGTTCATGGTGGGCGACAAGCCTCTGGCCAAGCCGGGGGTCGCCCCCGCCGCCGGTCTGCCCGGCGAGGTGTACGCGTCGGTCACCAAGTTCGTCGCCGGCGGCTCGCGCGAGACCGGGCTGATGCCGGTCGCCGAGCTGCGCTCGGCGCCGGCGCTACCCGACACGCCGTTCCTGGTGGCGCCGCGCAAGACCGCGCTCCTCACCGATCGGCCGGCCTTCACCTGGCGCTCCGTGCCGGGTGCCACGCGCTACCACGTCACGCTCTCGAGCGCCGAGGCGGGCGAGCTGTGGTCGCGCGACGTCGAGACCGCGACCCTGCCGTTCCCGCCGGACGCCCCCGCGCTCGCGGCGGGCGGCGACTTCCTGTGGGAGGTCGAGGCCCGCACCGACCTCAAGTCCCTGCGGCGCGAGAGCAGCGAGTTCAACCTGCTCGCCGCCCAGCAGGCGGCGGCCGTGCGCGGGAACCTCACGCGGATCCGGGACAGCGTGGGTGGGCCGGACGGGCCCGCCGCCGAGTTCCTGACCGGCTCCTACCTCTCGGGACTCGGACTCTACCTGGACGCGAGCGAGCACTTCGGCGCGCTGTGCAAGCTGTCGCCGGCGTCGCCGGCGCCGCACGAGGCCCTGGGTGCCGTGTACACCCGCGTCGGGCTGATGGACCTCGCCGCGGCGGAGTACAAGCAGGCGCTGGCGCTGACCCGCGAGCCGTAGCCCCGGCGGGCCGACGCGCCCCGGGGCGCGTCGGTCATCGCGGCGGTCGCCTCCCAGCGATCACGCGGCG
>VBPB01000151.1:0-1774 GCA_005893365.1 Candidatus Eiseniibacteriota bacterium | reverse complement strand
CTCGGCCCCGAGCGCTCTCCGACCTCGCCAACGTGCGCGATTCGCGAGAATATTGTTTCTCTTGCGGACCCCAGCGCATACAGTTGCGCGCGCTGGTTCTCGTTCCCAGGCCCTGCGCCGAGCGCGCGGCGTTTCCCGCCCGCGAGTGGCCCGGTAGGACTTGGGCCCAGCGGTCATCCTGCAGACGCCCGCCTCAGCCGCGGGGGTCCGTGACATCGCACCTGTGCCGTGGCCGCTGCGACCCTCGCGAGCGTCCATTCATCCATCCGGTCGAAGGCCGAACTCCTTCCCCAGGGAGTATCACCATGCCGCTTCGTTGGTCATTGGTCCGCCGTCTGCTCGGCGCGCTCGGGGTGCTGGCAGCGATGACCGCTCCCGTCGCGCGCGCCACCGAGATGATCCATCTCGACACCAAGACCCTGGTCCAGGGCTCCGCCGACATCGTCGTCGGCAAGGTCGAGTCGATCACCCCGCACTGGAACAGCGCCCACACCAAGATCTTCACCGACGTGTCGGTGCGGGTGACCGAGACGCTCAAAGGCCGCGGCGGCGATCCGCTGGTGCTGACGCAGATCGGCGGCGAGGTGGACGGCGTGCGCTACACCGTGCCGGGCTGCCCCGCGTTCGTGCGCGACGAGGAGGCGCTGCTGTTCGTGTGGCGGGACCGGCTGGGCCGTGCCCAGGTGAACGGGCTGGGCCAGGGCAAGTTCGACATCCAGCGTGACCCCGCCACCGGCGAGGCCACCGTGCAGCGCGCGGTGCCGGGGCTCGCGGTCAGCGACGCGCGCCTGCTGCGGCTCGTGCCGCAGGGTCAGGCGATCCCCCGCATCCCCCTCAATGACCTGCTGCGCGAGATCCGGCGCGAGCTGGGCACGGGGGGCGGCCGCTAGGGCGGCCGGAGCGACCCCATGATCCGATCGACGACCGCCGCTTCGCCGATGCGCCGCCGCCTGCTCGTCACCCTGGGCATGTTGCTGGCCCTCGCCGTCCTCGCCGCCGCCCCGGCCTCACGCGCCAACGCCGACGCCGGCGGCGGCGCCCAGAACGGTGACACGCCGCGCCTGGCGCCCACCGCCCTTCGCCTGGCGAAGCGTCTGCTGGCGCACGGGCCCGCCGCGTCCGGGCGCACGGCCACGCCCAACAGCGTCTACCTGCCGCCCACGGATTCGTTCGTCGTGATGTTCAACGGCTTCGACGACCCGCGCGACGGCTGTCAGCCGCGCGGCTGGACCGGCCAGGACCTCACCGGCCGCGTGTTCGGCCACGTCTCCAACCGGTTCACGATCAACAACGGCTTCGTCAACATGGGGACACGGGCGTTCTGGTTCGGGGCCGACTCGACCTCGGCGCTCGACGAGATCGCGGGCTGGGTCCAGCCCTACGGCTACGCCAACGGCTGGAGCCAGCGGCTGCTCTCGCCCAAGTTCAGGCGCGCCGGCAATCCCGGTACCACGCTGCGCTTCGACGTGTCGATGGAGCTGGACCGGAGCCTCGACAACCCGGCCACCAGCACCTTCACGCCGTTCGGCCTCGCCTCGGGCGCGGTCGCCAACGACCTGCTCGGGGTCCAGGCGCTCAAGACCGACGGCACCTGGGCGTTCCTCAACGGGCGCTTCTCTCTGGCCGGCGGGCCGGCGAGCTGGGCGCAGACGCCGCCGCTGTTCGCGAACCGCTACACCACGCTCACCGGGCCGACGCCCAACACCATGAGCGTGCCCAACGGCATCGCGGCGGACGACAGCGGCAACGTCTACGTCGCCGACACCGGCAACCA
>VBPB01000412.1:3725-4037 GCA_005893365.1 Candidatus Eiseniibacteriota bacterium | reverse complement strand
CGCGAAGATGCCCGGGCGACTCGTCTCGAGCGCGTGGTGTCCGTTGCCGACCTGATCGCCGGTCAGCACGAAGCCTTTGTCGTCGAGCGCGACGTCGGACGGCGACAACCAATTGGTGTGCGGGTCGGCGCCGATGAAGAGGAACAGGTGACGAACTCGGCGCTGCGTCTCCTTGCCCGACGACACGTTGCGCCAGCTCACGGCTTCGAGCACGCCGTTCTTTCCCTCGAGTGCCGCAACCTCCGTCTCGACCAGTACCTCGACGTTCGGCAGCGCGGCGATCCGGTCGACGAGATAGCGCGACATGCTCGA
>VBPB01000412.1:1897-3511 GCA_005893365.1 Candidatus Eiseniibacteriota bacterium | reverse complement strand
CGCGAGCTCCAGCTCGAAGCGAGCGGGATCGCCGTCCTGACGACAGCGCAAGCGCACGACCTCGTCCGGGATCGCCATCTCGGCGCCGAACTTCTCCGCCTGGTTGAACGCGCGCGCCATGAGCGCCATGCCAGAGATTCCGGTCGGAAAGCCCATGTAGTTCTCGATCCGCGCCGAAGCTCCCGCCTGGCCGCCGAACGCGCGGGATTCGAGCACGATCACCGAGAGCCCCTCCGACGCCGCATAGACGGCCGATGCGAGTCCGGCCGGTCCGGCGCCGATGATCGCGACGTCGTAGACGCGCTCGGAATCGATCGGTCGTACGAGGCCCATGCAGCGCGCGAGCTCGGCCTCGCTCGGCTTGTGCAGCAGCTGTCCGCCTGCGCACAGCACGATCGGCAGCTGCGATGGCTCGATGGCGAAACGCTCGACGAGCGTCTTCGCGCACGAATCGCTGCCGGGATCGAGCATCTGGTAGGGCTGCCCATTGCGCGACAGAAATCCGGCCAGCCGCAGCACGTCTGCATCGCCCGGACGGCCCACGATCAGCGGACCCGCGACCCCGCCCTGAAGCAGCCCGACGCGGCGCAGGATCAGCGCGCGCATGATCCGCTCGCCGAGCTCGGCTTCGGCCACGAGCACGTCGCGGAGCCTCGGGGACGACACGACGAGCGTCTCGACCGGCTTCACGGCGCGCGCATCGACGAGCGACGGCCGGCCCGAGAGCTGGTTCAGCTCGCCGATGAACGCACCTGGGCCGTGGGTGACGATCGGCTCCTCCCGCCCGAGCGCATTGTGCTGCGTGATCGCGACCTCGCCGGAGAGGATTACGAACACGCCGGGGCTGATCTCGCCCGTGGCGACCAGCCGATCGCCCGACGAATAATCACGCCGCTCGCCGAACCGCTGCAGCCGCTCGATCTCCGCGGATTCGAGCGTGGGGAACATCTGATCGAATCGGCTCTCGATGACTGCGCGCGGCTCGGCCATGCTGCGAAGTCTCCGTCAGGGCCGGCGAGGCTCCGAGGCCAGCCCTGCGTCATGCGTGTCGGTCGGTCCGTAACCGGGAACGTAGACCGTTGCCGGCTCCGCGCCGGTAATCGCGAAGTGGGGTTCGCCGGACGATACGCATTTGTTTCCATGGGGGGCATCGAGGAAGGAGCGAACCGCGGCGACCGTCGCTGCCGGCTGCTCCTCCAGAAGCCAGTGGCCGGAGTCGGGAATGACGACGCCGGTCACGTCGTCGGCGGCGAAGCGCATGATGAACGCCTGCATCGTGCCGAACGACTTCTCGCCGCCCACCGCGAGCATCGGGATCGTGAGACGGCCGTGCGCGAGGAAAGCGCGGTTGTCGATGGCGTCCTGATCGAACGCGGCGAACTGCGCGAAGCCCGCATGCATCGCGCCCGGCTTCGCATAGAGCTTCGCGTAGTGCCGGCGCGACCCTTCGCTGAACTTCTTCGGATCCGCCGCGAACTCGTTCCAGAAGCGGTCGAGGTAGATCCGCTCGCGTCCGGCGACGAGGCGCTCCATGTCGGGCCCGCCGAAGCGGAAGTGCCACAAGAGCGGGTTCTTGAGCACTTCTTCCCACGGACCGACACCGGGAACGGGCGC
>VBPB01000412.1:0-1868 GCA_005893365.1 Candidatus Eiseniibacteriota bacterium | reverse complement strand
AAGCCCACCATGTTCCCGATGTCGTGCGTGACGAGATCGACCCGGTCGATCGCGAGCGCGTCGAGCACGCCCGCGACGTCGCCGGCCTGGGTCTTCTTGTCGTAGCCACCGTCTGGACGAGACGAGAGCCCGAGACCGCGCAGATCGGGCACGACGACGCGATGATCGCGCGCGAGCTCGGCGGCGAGCGGCGCCCACATGTCGCCCGTCTCGCCGTAGCCGTGCAAGAGAACCACCGCCGGACCACCGCCGCCGCCGGTGCGCACATGGAGCGTCACGCCGTTGGCAGCGATCTCCTGCGTGCGAAATCCGTTCGGGAACGCTGCCGGTTGAGCATGAGCAGGCATCGCGAGCGAACCGGCGAAGAGACAAACAAAGAGGATCGGGCGCATGATGGTCGTCTCCCGTGCGTGGATCCCGGTCCGACGCGGGGCGAGCCGCAGCTATTTTCGCCCCGTCTCGTAGAGGAACCAGACCCGCCGCTCCGCCTCGTCGATCCAGACCTCGATCAGGCTCGCGGTCGCCACGTCGCGGTGCTCGTCGCAGGCGACGTGGACCTCGCGCATCCGCGCCACGAGTGCCTGGTTGTCCTCGCGCAGCTCCGCGAGCATGTCACCGGGCGTCACGTAATCCGCGTCGTTGTCCTTCACGCGCTGCAGCCGGTGGATCTGACCGATCGACCGCAGCGTCGTGCCGCCGAGTTTGCGCACGCGCTCGGCGATCGGATCCGTCGTGGCGTAGAGCTGGTCGGCCTGCTCGTCCAGCAGCAGGTGATAGTCGCGGAAATGCGGACCCGAGACGTGCCAGTGGAAGTTCTTCGTCTTCATGTAGAGAGCGAACACGTCGGCGAGCAGCAGATTCAGCGCGGCGGAGACGTCCTTCGTCGCCTGGCTGCCCAGATCGGTGGGGGTCTGAAGCGGAGCCATGCGGCGGGTCCTCGGATCGAGCTTCTTCATCGCGATTCCTCCTTGATCGAGCGTGCATGGGTGATGCGGTAGACGCCTTCCCAACCCGAGCCGTCCACGAAGCCGCCGTGGACGAGCACGACGGTCACCCCCGTCGATGCCGCTAGTCCACTCATATCGATCTCCCTTCGTCTGTGCAGGCGTCGCTGAACGTACCCGTCCACGTTCGACTTAGTGACATGATATCTCCTGCCCATGAGAACGTCCGAGTTCGCGTGGGATTCAGGCCGAGGGCAGCGTGAACGCGAAAGTCTCGCCGGGCCCGCTGTTCGGCTCCGCCCACATTCGGCCGCCGTGGGCCTCGATGATCGACCGACTGATCGCGAGCCCCATGCCCATGCCGTTTGGCTTCGTGGTGTAGAAGGCCTCGAAGAGCCGGCGCGTGTCTGCGTCGCGGAGGCCCACGCCGCGGTCCCGGACGCGGATCGTGGCGGCGGGTTTTCCTTCGAGCGTCTCCGGGCACTCGGTGATCTCCAGCAGGCCCTCGTCTTCGTCGAGAGCCGCCATCGCATCCATTCCGTGCGTACTGATCGCACTCACCGGGGGCGAGCGAGATGATCGGCTCCGACCTCGATACCGGCGGCGCCGTGAACCAAGACGCGATCGTCTTCGTCGTCGACGACGACGCTTCGGTGCGTCGCTCGACGGAGCGCCTGGTGCGTCCTCTGGGTTTCGCAATCCAGACCTTCGCCTCGGCGCGAGAGTTCCTCGACGGCGCCCGCGTGGAGCGGCCCGCCTGCCTCGTCCTCGACGTCCAGATGCCAGGTTTATCCGGGCTCGATCTGCAGCGCGAGCTGGCCAAGCGCGGCATCGAGATTCCGATCGTGTTTCTCACCGGTCACGGCGATATTCCGATGACCGTGCACGCGATGAAGGCCGGAGCGGTGGAATTCTTGACCAAGC
>VBPB01000150.1:566-7028 GCA_005893365.1 Candidatus Eiseniibacteriota bacterium | reverse complement strand
CTCGCCGCGGCGCTGGCGCGTGGCGAGCTGGTCGAGCCGCACTGGATCGCGCGCGTGCGCGACGCCGCGGGTGAGCTCGTCGCGGTGCCGGAGGTCGCGGCGCCCCGTCGCGTCTGGGAGCCGGACGTCGCCGACGCGCTGCGCCGCTCGCTGCGCGGCGTTACCGAGCGCGGCACCGCGCGCCGCGCCTTCCGGAATAAACGGGGCGAGCCGCTGCTCGGCGATGTCGCAGTCGCCGGCAAAACCGGAACGCTACGCGGCGAAGATCCGAAAGGGCTCTACCACTGGTTCGTCGGCGTCGCGCCCGCCGAGGAACCGCGCATCGCGATCGCCGCACTCGTGGTCCACGACCTCGAAGCCTCCGCGCAGCGCGGCGGCGCAGGGACCAACGCGTCGCAGGTCGCGGCGGAGACCCTGCGCGCGCTCTTCTGCGACGGCGCCGGCTGCGCCGCGGACCGCATCGAACCGCTCTACGCGCGCGCCAACGCACGCCGCGCCGAGTCGGCGGCGGAACTCGAGGCGCAGCGCACGGCGCGCGAGCGCGCCCGAATCGCCGCCGAGGCGGTCGTGCCCCCGCGCCTCGTCGAACAAACCGACATCGAGTTTCCGCCCTCGCTGCGGCGCCGCAAGGTCGAGGGGGAGATCGTACTCGTCGTCTCGCTCGCGCCGAGCGGCGACGTCGCGGACGTCCGCGTCGACGCGTCGGACCTGCCGACGCGATTCGGTAATCACGTCTCCGAGGTAGTGCGCGGCTGGAAGTTCGCCCCGTCGACTCGCGGCGGCGAGCCAATCGCGAGCGAGCTGCGGCTGCGGATCCCGATTCAGATCCACTAGCAGCGTGACGGCTGCAGCGCAGGCGTCAGCGCGCCTGCTGCAGGTAGACGTTCAGATGCCGGATCTTGCCGTCGTCGTTGAACTCGAAGACGGTCATCGAGTTGACCACGTTGACGTTGCCGCCTCGGAAGTGCCGCTCTTCGACCTCGAAATAGACGAGACCGCGCAGCTCGGTGATTCGCCGCACGGTGGTCTCGAACGAGTCCGTTGCCGAAGCCCACTTCGTCAGCATCTCGGTGTACTGCTGCCAATTCTGCACTTCGAGGAAACAGCCGACCCTCTCGAACTCGTCCACGGCCACGATCTCGGCCAGCGGGGCCCAATCCGCCGGCGCTTTGATGGTTGGCACCAGCTTCTTCATGGTCTGCTCGAACCCGAGGATCTTCCGCGTGAGCGGTCCGTCGTGCGCTTCGTCGGCCATGGCGTGTCCCTCCATCACTCGTGAGCCGCGGGGCGCGGACCGCGCGGAAGGATGTGGGGAAGGTCCTCGGTCGTGAGGATGCCGGGTCGTGCGCCGCACACATAGGGGATCGCATTGACCGGCCCGTTGGCGTTGAACGCGGGCACGAACGACGCGAGGTCATCGAGCGGCACGGGGAACGGCATGCTCAGGTCGAACGGCGCGTCACCGTGGATGCGGATCCGCCAACCCGTCGGCTGCAAGCCCCAATCGGGCTCCACCTCCCTGGCGACGAAGCCGTACTGGGTGAAGCGAATCCGGTCGACGCCGCCCACGCGACCATGGATGATGATCCGCTGCGCGGCGGCGGTCCCGGCTTTGATCTGACCGGCGACGATCGTCATGTCCTGCACGGCCGCCGCGACGCCGCCTTCGGCGGTCCATTCGTCGATCGAAAAGCCGGCAACGTCCGCCAAAACGCTGAGCGGAGGCTGATATTCGCCGAACAGATGGTTCTTGCGCCGGTCGGGATCGAACTCCGCCAGCGGTTTCCCGAATCGCATCTGCTCCATCACCATGTGCGTCGAAGGGCGGTGGGAGAGATCGCCGAACTCCTCGATCTCGATCAGATCGACGCGCCGCTGCACCGACAGCAACGCCATCGGGAGGGTTTCCGTGATGAACCCCGGATCACTGCCGCTGGCCCACACCGATGCATTGCCCTTCTGACAGGCTTCCAGCACGCGGGCGCGGTTCGCGTCGGAGAGGCGCACACCCCTGGCGAACAGATCGCTGCACGTGGTGACGATATTCGTGCCCGATCCGAGCAGCGCCACGACGTCCTCGACGAGGTCGTCTTCCCTGAGGCCGGCACGGGTCTGACCCCTGCCCGTCGCGCGCGGCATGTAGATGCAGCAGTCGGCCTCGAGCTTCAAAACCGCCTTGCGGTCGGTCGTGGCTCGGACGCCGGTCGGGCGCTCACCGCACAGTTCGCCCGCATCGACACCTTCCTTCGCCGAGCTGTAGACCATCACCCCGACCAGGTCGAGCGACGGATGGCGGATCACCTCCCGCAGCGCGCGCTGACCTGTGTTCCCCGTCGCCCACTGGATTACGCGGTAGCGCGGCAAATCCACGAATTCCCCTTTCCTCAGATCCTCGTAGCATGTCGAGAATCTAATTTCTCATATGGGAGAATTAAATAATCATCCTATATTATCGCGGAGATCGCCCATGCTGCCCGACCACGAGTACCACTCCCTTGCGGTAGTCGACGTCGTCGACGAGACAGCCGACACCCGGTCGTTCGTGCTCGAGATTCCCCCCGCTCTCGAGGAGACGTACGCCTATGCCGCGGGACAGTTTTGCACGTTCCGGGCGACGATTGGGGGAGAGCCCGTCAGTCGCTGCTACTCGATGTCGAGCTCGCCCGACGCGGGTGACCCGTTCACGACGACGGTGAAGCGCGTCTCCGGCGGACCGATGTCCAACTGGATGAACGACACGCTCGCACCCGGCGACACCATCGAGGTGATGCGCCCATTGGGGCTCTTCGTGCTCCGCGAAACCGACGTCCCGATCGTCGCATTCGCAGGGGGCAGCGGAATCACCCCGGTGATCTCGATCATCAAGAGCGCGCTCGCCACCACGACGCGTCCGATCACGCTGGTCTACGCCAACCGCATGGCCGATTCGATCATCTTCGCCGACGCGCTCGAGCGCCTGCGCTCGGCATCGGGTGGCCGGCTCTCGGTTCATCATCACCTCGATTCCGAGCGCGGCTTCCTCGATCCAGCTGCGTGCGCGGCCTTGGCTCGCGATCGCGCTCGCGCCGACTTCTACCTCTGCGGTCCGGGCCCCTATATGGACACGGTCCAGGCCGGCCTCTCGATGCTGGGCGTCGCCGCGAACCAGCTGTTGATCGAGAAGTTCGATGTAGGCGGCGACGCGCCCGTCGACGAGGAGACGTCGGTCACCGAGTCGCTGGTGATCCGGCTCGATCGCAAGAAGCACGCGCTCAAATACCAGCCGGGGGACACCATCCTCGAGGCCGCCCGGCGCGCCGGCTTGCGCCCGCCTTTCTCCTGTGAGTCGGGCAGCTGCGCCACGTGCATGGCTCACCTCGACGCGGGATCGGTCCACATGCGCGTCAACAACGCCCTGTCGGCCGAGGAAGTCGAAGACGGCTGGGTCCTGACCTGCCAGGCGGTCCCCACCAGCACCGAGGTCGTGATCAACTACGACGCGTGACCTGCTCGGGAATGCATTGACCGAGCACGTCTTTCGTGTGCTCGTGCAGGCGCGGCGGCGCGCGGTACTCCGGACGCGCGCCGTCGAATCGGATCGGGCTGCCCATGACGCGAAGCGGCCCCTCCGCGGTCTCGATCGTCACGACCATGTCGCGTGAGCGCACGAGTTCCCCGTCGAGTGCGTCCCCGAGCTCCCTCACGGCGCCCGCCGGGATCCCGAGCGGTCGGAGGCGCTCCTCCCACTCCGCCGCCGGTGCCTCCTCGAGACGGGCAGCCAGCGCTTCGAGCAGCTCCGCGCGATGCGCGAACCGCGCGTGCATCGTGGCGAAGCGCGGGTCGTCGGCCCATTCCTTCCGATCGATCGCTTCGCACAGCCGGCGCCAGGAGTCGTCGCGAGTCACGAATAGCGCGAGGTAGCCCGATGCCGTCTCGAACAGCTGCGCGGGAACGTAGAAGTTGTGTGCACCGAGCCGCTGGCGGGCCGGGGCACCACCGCCGTTCAGATAGGCGGCCGCCTTGTAGTTGAGCTGCGAGAGCATGGTGTCGAAGAGCGAGACATCGACCTGGCCGCCCTTTCCTTCGAGCACCTTCGCGACGAGGCCGAGGGCCGCCATGATTCCCGCCGAGTTGTCGATCGCCGAGTAGCCGGCCAGCGTGGGCGGCCCGTCGGGCTCGCCCGTCGAGGCTGCCACCCCCGTGATTGCCTGGATCACGTAGTCGAAGGCGGGCCATTCCGCGGCCGGGCCGTCGAGCCCGTATCCGGTGAGCGCCACGCACACGATCTTCGGGTTGAATCGACGCAACGACTCGTAGTCCAGCCCGAGCTTTCGGATCGTCGACGGGCGGAGGTTCACCAGAAGCGCATGCGCCGTCACCGCGAGCGCGCCGAGCTCGGCTTGTCCCTCGGCGGTCGCCAGATCGATGTGCACGCTGCGCTTGCTGCGGTTGATGCTGGCGAAATACACGTTGTGCCCGCCGACGAATTGCGATCCCACCTGGCGAGACAGGTCGCCCTCGATCGGTTCGATCTTGATGACGTCCGCCCCGAGATCCGCGAGCAGCATTCCGCCGAACGGGCCCGCCAGGATGTGGCCGACTTCGAGCACCCGGATACCGGCGAGCGGCCCCGGGCGAGCGCCCGTCATGACCGGGGACCCGTCGGGCGCCCGACGTCGAGCAACTCGACCAGGATCCCGTCCGGATCGCGTACGGTTGCCGCAGCGTTTCCGTTGGAAAGCGTCGTCTGGCGAACGTCGGTGGCGCCCACTCCGAGCAGTGCCGGCAGCACTGCTCGGAGGTCGACGAAGAAGGCGAGGATCACGGTCCCTGTCACCGGTGGACTCACCGGCGGGCCGTCCGGAACGGGCTCTGCGAAGGTGACCAGCTCCACCTGGTGCGGGCGGTCCGGATCCCCGAGGATCACCGCGCGAAGTCGCTTGGACGCGACTCCGAACAGGCCCGGCCAGTCGCCTTCGAACTCCCGGTCGATGAGAATCGTGAAGCCGAGACCGTCCCGGTAGAACCGTATGCTGCGTTCGGCGTCGCGGACGAACAGCGTGACGTGATGCAGTTGCACGGTGCGCCTCCGGCGAGGCCGCTCAGAGCTCGGGACGGAGCGAGGCGAGGAACGCCATGGTCCGCCTCCGCGATTCGATCCGCGCGTCGCGGTTCGGCCCGAGCGGGAGAATGCGAACCGAAAGGTCCGTGACGCCCGCGTCGCGGAAGCTGCGCAGCCGACCGACGATCGCCGTCTCGTCCCCCGCCGCAAGGATGTCTCCCACGTCGGTCGCGTCCCCGCGCTCGAGCAATCGCTGGTAGTTCGGCGAGAACTCGGCATGCCCGAGCAACTGATTCGCCCGGATTCGCGCGCCGTCCACCTCGTCCTTGGAGCACAGGCAGACGGGGACCCCGGCGACGATCCGCGGGGCCGGTCTCCCGACGCCGGCCGCTGCCTTCGAGATGCGCGGGACGACGTGCTCTGCGATGGCGCGCTCGTCGGCCATCCAGAGGATCGTTCCCGACGCCTGTTCGCCGGCAAGGCGGAGCATCGCTGGCGCAAGGGCTCCGAGCAGGATCGGCGTCGGGATGTCGGTGACGTCGAGCGGATTGTGCACGCGATATCCGTCGTTCTCGACGTCGACCGGGCCCGGTGCGGCAAACGCCGCGTTCAACACCTCGAGGTAGTTCCGCATCTGGTGTGCGAGCCGTTCGTACGGAAGGCCTAGCATGTCCTCGACGATCCAGTGATGGGACGCGCCCAGCCCGAGCGTGAAGCGACCCTCGCACACCGCCTGGTTGGAGAGCGCCTGCTGCGCCATCGCGACCGGATGACGGGTCTGGATCGGCATGACCGCCGTCCCGAGCTCGATCCGCGTCGTCGCACGACCCATCAGGGCGACCGCGGTGAGCCCGTCGAAGTCGCCGGGCAGCTGGGGCACCCAGATCGAGTCGAAGCCGGCCCGCTCGGCCGCCTCGGCATCCGCGATCAGCCGAGCGACCTTCTCGCGATATCGCCCCTTCTCCGGGCCGATCATCAGACCAATCCGCACGGGGTCCCCTTCCGAACCGGGATCGTCGGGCCGACGCTAGCGGGCCCCAGCAGTCCTGGCAATAACGTTCTCTTTTTCAGAGAACTGGCTTGATCAAGTTTTCGGGAATCGTCTAGACTGGCTCGCGTGGAACGCCTCGCGGGGGATCGATGAGCCGGGTGGCCGTGGTCACAGGAGCTGCGGCGGGCATGGGGTCTGCCATCAGTCGCCGTCTCGCGGATCGCGGACATCGCGTGGCGCTGCTCGACCTCGACGGTGAGGGCGCGCAACGCGCCGCGAAGGATCTACGAGCGCACGGCGCACGGGCATGGGCCTGCTCCGTCGACGTCGCCGATCGGGCCGCGGTCGACGAAGCGCTGCGCGACGTCCGCAGCGAATTCGGGCCGATCGAGATCATGGTCACGAGCGCGGGTCTCGACGCGTTCGAGTC
>VBPB01000150.1:0-517 GCA_005893365.1 Candidatus Eiseniibacteriota bacterium | reverse complement strand
CGGCGGTTCCGGACATGCTGGCTGCGCGGTGGGGACGGATCGTGACGATCTCCTCCTCGAGCGCGCAGTCGGGGGCCGCCCGCATGGCCCACTATGTCGCATCCAAGGGCGGCGTGATCGGCCTCACGAAGGCACTCGCGCTCGAGCTCGCACCGCACGGCATCACCGTCAACACGATCCCGCCCGGCTTCATCGACACACCGATGGCTCGCCGTGCCGTGGCAAGAGGTGATCTCTCGAGTATCGACGCCGTGGCCGCGCGCACGCCGGTGCGCCGAGCCGGAACCCCCGACGACATCGCGGCTGCCTGCGCGTTCCTCTGCTCGGACGAAGCAGGCTACATCACGGGGCAGTCGATCAACGTGAACGGAGGCTGGTACCTGTGACCGACCAGGACACCCCCCGCCTGGCGCCGCTCCCCGTGGAGCGGTGGGGCGATGATGCGCACGCCGCGCTTCGCGCCGCCTTCCCGAAGAGCGTCGCGGACCGCTTCCTCTCGGCGGGGTCCGCAGCAGCG
>VBPB01000147.1:6820-10906 GCA_005893365.1 Candidatus Eiseniibacteriota bacterium | reverse complement strand
CTCGGCGCCCGGGTGGTGCACCGGGGTACCGCGATCCGCATGGTGAAGCTGTTCCTGAACACGCCCTTCGCCGGCGGGCGCCACGCCCGCCGCGTGCAGAAGATCATGGCTCTCGAGCGCCGCGAAGGCTGATGCACGCGGTGTCCACCCGTTCCCCGGATCCGCGATGCGACTGACCCTGCCGATCGTCAAGCGCCTGCCCAAGACCGACATCCACTGCCACCTGGACGGCTGCCTGCGCCCGCGCACCGTGCTGGAGCTGGCGACCGAACAAGGCGTCAGGCTGCCGACGCGCAAACTCCCCGAGCTGACGCGGCTGCTCAAGGCCGGCCGGCGCACGCGCAGCCTCGGCGACTACCTGCGGATCTTCGACCTGACGCTGAGCGTGCTGCAGGAGCGCTCGGCGCTCTACCGGGTCGCCTACGAGCTGGCCGAGGACGCGGCCGCCGAGAACGTGCGTCACCTCGAGGTGCGCTACTCGCCCATCCTGCACCGCAAGCGGCGGCTCGACTGGCAGGACATCATCGAGCCGGTGATCGCCGGCCTGGCGGACGCGGGGCGGCTGCACAACATGACCACCGGCACCATCATCTGCGGTATCCGCTCGATGGCCCCCAAGACCTCGCTCCATCTGGCGGAGCTGGCGGTCGCCTACCAGGGCCGCGGCGTGCTGGCCTTCGACCTCGCCGGGCAGGAGAAGGACTACCCGGCCAAGGCCCACCGCGCCGCCTTCCAGCTCATCCTCAAGAACAACATCAATTCCACCGTCCACGCGGGCGAGGCCTTCGGTCCGGCCAGCATCGGCCAGGCGCTCCACTACTGCGGCGCCCACCGCATCGGCCACGGCACGCGGCTGCGCGAGGACAAGGATCTGATGCGCTACGTCAACGACCACCGCATCCCGCTCGAGGTGTGCCTGTCCTCCAACGTGCAGACCCGGACGGTCCGCAGCCTCAAGGAGCATCCGTTCGGCTTCTACTTCAACCAGGGCTTGCGGGTCACGCTCAACACCGACAGCCGGCTCATCTCGGACACCACGGTGTCGAACGAGATCCTGATCGCCGCGCGGGCCTTTAGGCTCAGCCCCTACGAGGTGAAGCGCATCCTCATCATGGGCTTCAAGAGCGCCTTCCTCCCGTACGGCGACAAGGCGCGCACGCTGCGCAACGTGAGCCTCGAGATCGACCGGATCTTCATGGAGGAGTTTCCGGAGGACTACGACCGCCGCGTGACGAGCTTCTGACCGTGCGTGCCCCGGCGGGCGCCCGTCCGGGCCCCGCGGCGCGCGCGGCGATGGTCGCGGCCCTGCTGGCATGCGCCGCTGCCGCGGGCGCCGACCCGCCCATCCGCTACGCGCAGACCATCACCGACATCAACCGGGTCGGACTCTCGGTCAGCAACTACGGTTTCATCGGCAACAACTTCACCTCGCGCTCGCCCTCGTTCGAGTTCCCGCTCGGCTCGGGCTTCGAACACATGGCGCGCGCCGGGCTGTGGGTGGGGGCCCGCGACGTCGATGCGGTGCCGCACGTCTCGACCGGCATCGTGGACGAGAACCAGGGCACGGTCGCGGTCAACAGCACCGAGTGGACGCCCACCGGCAACGCCATCCTCAAGCGCTCGCGCATCGCCAACAGCTCCGTCTACTCGCCCGACGCCATCTCCGACCAGGATTTCTTGTGCACGTTCGCGGACGAGCCCGCGCGCGGGCCGTCGGGGCAGCAGGGCGAGGCGCACACTCCGCTCGACGTCGAGATCAGGCAGAGCACGTTCGCCTTCTCGCTGCCGGCCGCCGAGGACTTCGTCGTGCTGCGCTTCGAGGTGACCAACCGGGGTCAGCCGCTCAGCGACCTGTACGTCGGGTTCTACGCCCAGCTCGTGAGCGGGAACAAGAACGCCTACGGCACCTGGCCGCCGAGTGCGACCAGCGGTCCCGGCTCCTGGTACTACAAGGTCTACGCCGACTACGACACGACCCGCCGGGTCTACCGCGAACACTTCTGCCAGCAGGCGCCCTATCCCGGCTCGTGCAACCTCGCCTACTGCCCGCCGTGGGTCGGACTCCGGCTGCTCGCCACCCGCCCCACGCCGCTGTCCGACAAGACGGTGAGCTTCAACTGGTGGTCGTTCAGCCCCGGGGACACGGCGCGCCAGACCGACGTCCAGAAGTACGCCCTCCTCGCCAACGGCCGGCACCTGGACCCGCGCGACTGCATCCCGGGCGGGAATTGCACCCGGGCGAGACCGTGATGGTGGAGTTCGCGCTGGTCGGCGGCGACGACGACGTGGCGTTCCGGAAGAGCGCGGACTACGCCCAGTTCGCGGCCGACATCGACTACCACCTGCCCTCGGCCCCGCCGTCGCCGCGACTGCACGTCGCCACCGGCGAGCGGCGCGTCGACCTCTACTGGGACGACTCGCCCGAATCGGTCCCCGACGAGACCAGCGCCGCACCCGGCCATCTCGACTTCGAGGGCTATCGCGTCTACCTCGGCCTCGACCGGCAGCACCCGGTGCGGGTCGGCCAGTTCGACCTCGGGACCGCCCCGCACGACACCACCGGCTTCAACACCGGCTTCGCCGCGATCCAGAAGGACACGCTCATCGACGGCCACCGCTATCGCTACCACCAGGCGATCACCGACCTGCGCGACGGCCTGAGCTACTTCGGCGCCGTGACCAGCTACGACCTGGGCGACGATCAGATCGAGAGCCTGGAGAGCGGGATCGGCCAGAACAAGTTCCAGGCGGTGCCCAGCCCCGCGCCCGGCGAGGGCTCGGGCGGCCCGATCGTGTTCCCGAACCCCTATCGCGTCGAGGCGGCCTGGGACCGCGGCACGCTGGTCCGGGACCACTACCTGTGGTTCGCGCGTCTGCCGCGCCGGTGCGTGCTGCGGATCTACACCCTGGCCGGCGACCGCGTCTTCGAGACCCATTTCGACGGCGCCACCGATCACGGCGAGAGCGCGCGCGGCCTGTTCGACCCGCGGCAGGACCTGGACACCGGCCCGCCGGCGCTCTCGGGCGCGAGCTTCGCCTGGGACCTCATCACCGAGCAGGGGCAGGCCCTGGCGACCGGGCTCTACGTGTTCTCGGTCGAGGACCTGGTGCACGGGGGCGTGCGCCGGGGCAAGTTCCTGGTCGTGAAATCCGACCGCGAGCGGTGAGGCTCCCGCGGCGGGTCGGACGGGATGCCGGGTGGGGGCGGGTCCGCGCCGGGGCGCCGGGGAGGCTTGACTTGACCCACTCACCGCCAATGCGTAGGGTCGGCTGCCACGTCCTGACACTGGTCCGCACCCTGATGGCTCGATGCTTCGACCCCACACGCTAGCCGCAGCGTCACTTCTGGTCCTCCTGACCGCCCTGCCCGCCCTGCCCGCCCTGGCGCAGGAACGGGGGAGTGTCTCCGGCGCCGTCACGGACAAGAAGACCAACCACGCCATCCCCTTCGCGACCGTGACGGTGGTGGGCTCGCAGAAGGGCGGCCTGACCGACTCCGAGGGCAAGTTCCTGGTCACCGGCGTCCCGGTGGGCACCTACGAGGTCAAGGTCCAGTTCCTGGGCTACGCGCCCGCGAGCCAGCCCGGGGTGGTGGTCACGGCGGGCAGGCCCACGCCGCTCAAGTTCGTCCTCGAGGAGATCGTCGTCCACGAGGAGAAGGCGATCGAGGTGACGGCCGAGCGGCGCCTGGTGGACGTGCGCCAGGGCTCCACCGTCCGCAGCGTGACCTCGAACGAGATCCGCAACCTGCCGGTGCAGACGATCACCGAGGTCCTGCAGCAGCAGGCGGGGATCAGCACCGACGCCGACCAGATCCACGTCCGTGGCGGCCGCGCCGATGAGACGCTGTTCATGGTGAACGGGGTCGCGAACCGCGACCAGATCACCGGGCAGTCCACCGCCGGCCAGCTCAACGCCCGCTCGGTGGCCGAGGTGAACGTCGCCACCGGCGCTTACGACGTGCGCTTCGGCAACGCGCTCTCCGGCCTGGTCGAGGTCAAGCTCAAGGAGGGCACCGACCACTTCGAGGGCGGCCTGACGACCGCCGGCGGCACCTACGGCCGCCGCATCGGCCAGCTCACGCTC
>VBPB01000147.1:0-6740 GCA_005893365.1 Candidatus Eiseniibacteriota bacterium | reverse complement strand
GGCGTCAGCAGGCTCCCCGGCCACCCGCACCTGCGCTCCAGCTACGAGGACCTGGTCTACGACCGCCAGGTGACCTACGGGTCGTTCTTCGCGCCCTCCGAGGACAACAACTGGGCAGGGCGCCTGGCGCTCTCCTGGAAGTCGAGCGCCACCGACCGCTGGAACCTGGATCTCTCGCGCCGCATCGCCATCGATCAGGGCTTCAGCCGCACCTTCATCAACGCGGCCGGCGACGTGGGCGACCCGAGCTACCCGTGGATCTGGAAGAACCGCATCGATCACGCGCCGACGATCTTCGAGGACAACCTCCAGACCTCGCTCAAGTGGCGGCGCACGCTGTCGACCACCGGCTACACCGAGATGCAGTTCTCGCGCTTCTTCAGCGCCCAGCGCCGCGACGTGCAGGGCAAGCTGTGGACCGAGTACGAGCCGCCCGACGACCTGTCGCTGCCGCTGCTGCCCTGCGACACCTGCACCGTGCCCTGCGACACCTGCCAGAGCAGGCGCGCGCCCTGTGACACCTGCTACTCGGACAACCCGGCGCGCACCGACTACTTCCGCGACACCGGCGACGACAACACCTGGCAGGACCGGCGCAGCCTGGCCTACCGCGTGACATGGGGGCTCACCAAGCGCGTCCGCCGGAACGAGTTCGAGCTGGGTCTCGAACACCAGTCGCAGACCGCCCAGTACGTCACCATCGAGAACCCGTGGGACCCGGATCCCCAGGGTCTGGGCGGCACGCACGACATCTGGCGCGTGCACCCGTGGATCGGCGATCTCTACGTCGGCGACCGGCTGGAGTTCGAGGGCTTCACCGCCAACCTGGGGCTGCGCGCCGACTACTGGTTCGTGGGACGCGAGGCCGAGCGCGCGCTCGCCGACATCGCCGACACCGTCAGCATCACGCCCACCACGCGCGAGGAGTTCTTCAACAACACGCATTCGTTCTTCGGCCGGCGCTACAAGCTCAAGTTCTCGCCGCGCATGAGCGTCGCCCACCCGATCACCGAGCACAGCTCGTTCTTCTTCAACTACGGCGAGTTCACGCAGATCCCGTCCTACCGCTTCGTGTACTCGAAGCTCACCTCGATCTCGAGCGAGTCGTTCCCGCTGCTGGGCAATCCCAACCTCAACCCGCAGGTGTCCATCAACTACGAGGTGGGGGCGAAGCACCAGTTCGAGTCGGGGGCGGCGGTGAACGCCACGTTCTTCGTCAAGGATCTCTACGACTACCCGGTGTCCACGCTGTTCACGCGGACCCAGGGCTCGAACCTAGTGCCGGTGCTGATCTACCTGAACGGGCACTACGCCCGCTCGCGCGGGTTCGAGGTCGAGGTCGAGAAGCGGCGCGGGGCCGGCTACTGGTCGGGCAAGATCTCCTACACCTTCCAGCAGACGCGCGGGAAGAGCAGCGATCCCAACGAGGCCAAGATCGCCCAGTTGGGCCAGTTCGACGCCGCCGAGACGCGGCTCTCCGAGACGTTCGTGAGCTGGAACCGGCCGCACAAGGTGTCGGTCAACTTCGACCTGCGATTCACCGACCGGGCGCCGCACGCGTTGGAGTGGCTCAAGCAGACCGGCATCAACTTCTACGTGCAGGGACAGTCCGGCCGCGCCTACACGCCGGTGTTCGGCCCCAACTCGACGCGGTCGGCCGAGCCCAACTCGCGCAACGCGCTGTTCCAGGTCACCGCCGACATGAAGTTGGATCGCGCCATTCGATTTGGCGCGCAGCGCTTCGACGTGAGCCTGGCCGGCCAGAACATCTTCGGCACCCGCGTCATCAACCGCGTCGACGGCGTCACCGGCCGTGGCCGGGTGTGGGGCGTGGGCCAGTACGACCCGGCGGTGTTCGACGTCAACGATTTCGTCAAGCAGTCCCAGGTGGACGACCCGTCCAACTACGGGCCGCCGGCGCAATGGAGGCTCGCGCTTGATTACGACTTCTAGCCCCGCGCGGCGCGCGGCGTCACGGCTCGCCGCGGCCGCCGGTCTCGCCGTGCTCGTGGCGTCGCTGGCCGCCGCCCCCGCCCGCGCGCAGTTCACGCTGGGCGAGCAGCGCGCCGGGACCGCCTCGGGCACCTTCCTCAAGATCGGGGTGGGGGCGCGCGCGACCGGCCTGGGCGAGGCGTTCGTCGCGGTCGCCAACGATCCCTCGGCGATCTACTGGAATCCGGCCGGGCTGGCCTCGATCCAGCAGCGCGAGGTGGGCTTCTCGCACATCGAGTGGCCGGCCGACATCCGCTACGAGCACGTGGCCATGGTGCTCCCGGTGCGGCGCCTGGGCGGTTCGCTGGCGTTCCAGTTCGGCGTGCTGTCGACCGCCATCGACGAGACCAGCGAGCTGCAGCCGTTCGGCACCGGCCGCACCTTCGTGTACTCGGACATGATCGCCGGGGTCGCCTACGCGCGGCGCTGGACCGACAAGCTGCTGGTGGGCTTCGGCTCGAAGTTCGTGCACGAGAACCTGGGCACGGACGTGGGCGGCCCCACCACCTCGGCGGTGCTGTTCGACATCGGCTCGATCTACTACCTGGGGCTCGGCAGCGTGCGGGTGGCGACCTCGCTCACCAACTTCGCGCCCGCGTTCAAGCCCAAGGGCACGTTCCTCTCGACGGGCCCGGACGGGATTACCGGGACCGCGGACGACGAGGTGCGCTCCTACGACGGCTTCGACGCGCCCACGATGTTCCGCTACGGCATCGCCTTCGAGCCGATCGAGAACGGCTCGGTGCGGCTCACGACGTCGCTGGAGGCGAATCAGCCGGCCGACAACGCGCAGGCGCTCAAGGCGGGGCTCGAGTGGGCGTGGGCGGGGAGGCTCGCGCTACGCACGGGGTACAACTTCAACGCCGACGCGCTCAAGTTCTCCGCCGGCGCCGGCGTCAACGCCGACCTGGGCAGCTGGCGGGCCACGCTCGACTACGCCTATACCAACGGCGGTTTCCTGGGCGCCGTCAACCGGGCGACGCTGGCGGTGCGGTTCTGATGCGCCGGCTCCTGGCGCTGGCCCTGGGTGCCCTGGCGCTCGCCGGCTGCGGCGGCGCGTTCGACTTGCCGACCGAGACCCGCGAAGGGCGCACCTTCAGCACCGATCACAGCTATCAGATGGACCTCACCTGGACGAACATGGATGGGATCGCCGACATCCTGCTCACCCAGGGCACCGGCTCGCAGCTGTTCCTGCTCTTCAAGCATGACGGCGTCGGCCTGGCGCCGCGCGGCACCGTGCTGGGCTACGCGCTGCGGGCGCAGCCGCCCACGCCCGCCCCGCTCCACGGGATCGAGTTCCACCAGCTGTTCGTCCCGGCCGCCCTGTGCGGGGCCAAGGGCCGCGTGTTCGTGCTCGACGAGGGGGATACCTGCCTCGCCCGCGCCAACCCGGGCACCGGCCAGTGCAGCGACACCACCGGGGGATGGAGAGGGGACATCAGTGACCTCAACAGCTATTGGCACGTGCGCGAGTACGGGCTGCTCGGCAAGGACCCGCTCAGCACCTTCACCGACACCAGCATGGCGTTCGTGCGCGGCATCGCCGCCGACGACCAGGGCCGCCTCTACGTGTCGGGTTCGGCGATCCGTTACACGCCGAGCCGGACGGACCCGAGGATCAAGACGCGCGAGCTCGTGTTCCGCATCGTCCGCTACCGCCGGATCAACGCGGGGGAGACGCCCGATCCCTACATGCCCGGCGCCAGCGGCTGGATCCGCGACCAGAGCTTCGAGGTGGAGGAAGGCTCGGGGATCGGCTCGCTCATCGATCCCCACGGGATCTACTGGGCGGGTGGGAACGTCCCCGGTGGCCCGGCCATCTTCGCCGCCGACTTCCGCAAGAACTGGGTGCAGAAGCTCTCGGACGCCACCTCGAGCCTGGGCTACTTCCGGATCGACATCGCGCAGGACACGACGCTGGAGGGTCCCGAGGACGTGGCCGCGGACCTGAGCGGCTACCTCTACATCGCCGATACCGGCAACCACCGCGTGCTGCGCTTCGACCCCTATGGTCAGTTCGTGCAGCGCGTGAACGTGGAGCCCGACGCCCAGGGGCTGGCGCTCCAGCAGCCGGTGGCCGTCGCCGCCGACGATTCGCTGGTCTACGTCGGGGACCGGGCTCTGGGCCGGGTCATCCGCTACCGGAGGCGCAAGTGAGGCCGGCCGGGCTCGCCGCCGCCGCGCTGGCGCTGGCCGTGGGCGTCGCGACCGCCGATCCGGACCATCGCGAGTCCGCGGTCCCGGCCGGCGTCGCTGCCGCGCAGGCGGAATCCATCAGCTACGCGGTCCGCGTCACGGACAACAACCAGATGGGCATCACCATCACCAACTACGGCTTCATCGGCAACAACTTCACCTCGCGCTCCCCGTCGATGGAGTATCCGCTCGGGACCGGCTACGAGCACATGGTGCGCGGTGGGCTCTGGATCGGGGCGCAGGACCTCGACGACCGCATCAGCGTCGTCACCGGCACGGTGGATGGCGCCGCGGGATCCACGGCCCTGCTGGCGACCGAGTTCACGCCGGCCGGCAACGAGATCGCCGTCCGCTCGACGCTGCCCTACAGCAAGTTCTACGACCGCGCGGCCATCAGCGAGCAGGACTTCATCGGCCTCTACAGCGACCAGCCGGCCAAGCGGGCGGCCGGGACCGGCGAGGACCACCATCCGCTGGGGCTGCTGGTGCGCCAGGAGAACTTCACCTGGTCGTTCGCGGACTTCCAGCACACCGTCTTCTTCCACTTCGTGATCACGAACACGAGCACCCCGCTCACCAACGCCTGGGTGGGCTTCTACGCCGAGATGGCCAGCGGCTTCAAGAACGGCTACAGCACCTGGCCGCCCACCACGGCGGGCGGCGGCGTCTACGGTTCCTGGTTCGACCACAAGTGGCTCGAGTACGACGCGTCGCTGCGCTTGCTGCGCGAGCACTACTGCTACGCGTACCCGCCGCCCGGCGCCTGTCAGCCCGACCGCGTGCCGGAATGGGTCGGCATCAAGCTGCTCGGCACCGGACCCGAGCCGGTGAGCACCAAGCAGCTGACGCTCGCCGCCTGGCACTATTCGCCGGGCAGCAGCCTGCGCGACGAGGACACCGAGCGCTACGCCATCATGAGCAGCGGCACCACCCAGGACCTCACGGTGCCGGAGCTCCAGATCGGGTATCCGACCGGCGGCGATCCGGTCACGCTGCTGGCGGCGGGGCCGTTCGCCCAGATCGACCCCGGCGACAGCATCACGGTGGACTTCGCGGTGGTGGGCGGCGACGGCGCCATCGACCCCGCCCCGGTTCGCCAGCACGCGCTCGCCGCGCAGCGGGCCTTCGACCTCGACTACAAGGTCCCGGTGCCGCCACCCTCGCCGCCGCTCAAGGTGGTCGCGCGCGACCGCGCCCTCGACCTGTACTGGAACAACGCTCCGGAGCTCTTCGCCGACTCGACCAGCTCGCCGCCGCTCGACTTCGAGGGCTACCGGGTCTACGGCGGCGAGGACCGCACCCGATTGCTGCGCATCGGCCAGTTCGACTTGGCCGCACCGCCGCACGACACGACCGGGTTCAATACCGGCTTCACGGCGGTGGCGCACGACACCACCATCGATGGCCAGGAGTATCAGTACCGCTACTCCATCGAGGGTCTTCGCAACGGCTTCAAGTACTTCGTCGGGGTGACCTCCTACGATCTCGGGACCAACGAGATCGAGTCGCTCGAGAGCGGCATCGCCCAGAACAAGACGCTCGCCATCCCGGGCCCGGCGCCCGGCGAGAAGCCGGCGAACGAGGTGTTCGTCTTCCCCAATCCGTACCGGGTCGAGGCCCGCTGGGATCGCGGGCAGCAGGTGCGTGACCACTACCTGTGGTTCACCAACCTGCCGGAGCGCTGCACGGTGAGGATCTACACGCTCTCGGGGGACCTGGTGTTCGAGACGCCGTTCAGCGGCACGAGCTACCACGCGGACGGCACGCGCGGCGTGTTCGACCCGAGACGCGAGCTGGACGTGTCGCCCCCGACGCTCTCCGGGAGCACCCTGGCGTGGAACCTGATCACCCGGGAGGGGCAGGCCGCCGCCACCGGGCTCTATCTCTATTCGGTCGAGGACGCGGCGAACCACCACACCAGCGTGGGCAAGTTCCTCATCGTCAAGTCCGACCGGGAGGGCTTCTAGTGCGCCGCCGCATGATGGCCGCGCTGGTGCTGGCCCTGTGCCTGTGGCCCGTGCTGATGGTCGGCTGCGCCAAGCGGAAGGTGCTGGCCGTCGGCAACCTCCCGCCCGAGACGCGGTTGTTCGTGCAAGGTCCGGTCGACGCCGTGAACCATCTCGTGCACCTCTACTGGTTCGGGAGCGACCCCGATGGCGCGGTGCTGGGCTATGAGCTGCGCTTCAAGAACCCGGCCCTACCGGCCGACACGGCGTGGATCTTCACGACCCGCACCGATTCCATCTTCGCCGTCTACACGCCGACCGGGTTCTCGACGCCCTACTTCGAGGTGCGCGCCATCGACGACAGTCCCACGCCGAGACCCTGGGATGCCGCCCCGAACTCGCCGAACGGCCAGCGCGACTTGAGCCCGGCGTTCGAGGACTTCAAGTTCACCAACCAGCCGCCGACGGCCAAGTTCCCCGACACGCTGCTGGTGACCACGGCTACGCGGAAGGACACGACCTACGCGTCGGTGACCCTGACCTGGGCCGCCACCGATCCCGATGGCGGGGCCAGCGGGCTGCGCTTCGACGTCGGCATCGACA
>VBPB01000146.1 GCA_005893365.1 Candidatus Eiseniibacteriota bacterium | reverse complement strand
ATCTCGCCTGGCGCTACGGGGACTGTCCCGGGCCCAGCCGTGTCCGGGTCTTCCGGATCCTGGAGCGTGGCAACGACGTGGGATGGTTCGCGCTGCTCGAGGGCCGCCGAGGCCACGGCTGCCGGATCCGGTCGGCCATGCTCGTCGATCTGGTATGGCCGGCTCAGCGCGGCGATGTCCGGGAAGCACTTCAAACGGTCATCGCGGCCAGCTCGCCGCTATTCGATGTGCTCTCGGTCCGCCCGCGCCTAGGGCTGGGCGACGCGCCACTCTCCCTGGGCGCCCGCTCCAGGCCTCTGCCCGGGCCGACCACCTATGTGTATGGGAGACCGGATTCGCCGGCCCGGCATGCCGAGCGGTTCGACTTCGTCCTCGCCGACTCCGATTCGGCGACGTAGCGCCATCGGCGCGTGAGCGTGCTCGTCCGTGCCGCGCACCTGCGCCGAGCACCTCCTTGATCGGCGCCTGCCGCGACGCGGCGGGCGCGATCGACGGGCGTCGAGCGTGAGGATCAGGCCGGTTTCACACGCACCTGGCGCGTGAAATCGTCGAGGAGATCGTAGCCGTCCCAGACCACATCGAAGGCGAGCGCTTCGCCGACCGGCACGACGCGGTCCAGTCCGCGCGCGCCGGCAAGCGCCGCGAAGGCGCTCAATGCCTCGGAGGTGAACCCGTAGTGCGTGAGCGTCTGGTCGCCTTCCCCCGCGAAGGCCACCAGGTCGTCGAGACGGTCCAGGCGGGAATGCCGAATCAACCCGCCGCCGCACGTCTCGCGAGCCAGCCCCGCCGCGTCGCGAACGCGGACGCCGATGAAGCCCGGGTGCTCGAGCGCCACCTGCACGTCGGCGCCCGCCGCCAACTCGAACGCAAACGCCCGGCGATGCACCGCGCTGGAGACGCTGGGAACGAAGCCGCGCCGGTCGACCTCCGCTTGAAGACTTGCCTCGAAGGCCTCGATCGCCGCGGCGACCTCGCGCTCGCCGCCAACCCAGAACAGCACGTGCGGCGACGAGCACGCCATCTGGTCGAACCAGAACAGATCGTTGAAGAAGCCGCTGGCGAGGCGGGCGCCCTCCGCCGGGTCGGCCGCCAGATAGGGCGCCGCCGCGAACGCGGAGTAGGAGAACTTGCTGCCGAACACCCGCTCGCTCGCGTGCGGGTTGAGGCTCAAGGGCCGGAGTGCGGCGACCGTTTCGTTGCCGCCCCAGATCACCCGGTGACTGCACCACTGCGAGATCGCGGCGGTGGCGTCGGCGTCGTGCGCGTAGGTGACGAAGCGGTTGCCAGCGCCGAGCACCGGATGGGCCTCGGCGAGGCCGCGCAGCGCCCCGAACATGGCCTCCACCACCGGACCCATCTCCTGCGAGACGCGGACCACGTTGGCGTTCCCGCACAGGAACGAGAGCGCCCACGAATAGATGAAGAGCGTGTCGACGTTGGACGGCGCGATGTGCAGCACGCGGCCGACCGGAACCCGCACCACCGAGGCATCGGACGATCGCCGCTGGAACTCCTCGCGCAGGCGCGCGACCTGAGCGCGCCGCATCCAGTACGCTGCCGCCACGCTCGCCGCGTCGGCGCGCAGGAGCGGATCGGCGAGAAAGGCAGCCGACATGGCCTGCAGCGTGTCGATGCGCTCCGCCGCGAACGGCTCGCCCTGGTGCGTGAGCGTGCGATCGAGGAAGGCGGTGAACCCCGGTCCGGACGGCTCGGGGGCCAGGACGCGCACGACCCCGTCGAGGCCCGCCCACGGGCGAGGCACATCGCCGGAGTGCGCAGCCGGCGCGGGACCGCTCACGCCGCCCTCGTCTGAAACGTATCGCTGCAGCCTCGCAGCTCGGCCTTGGGCACCCGTCCCAGGATCTCGAACGAGCGGCCCTTCATCGCCGTGCCGGGCAGGTCCGCGCCGTGGATGACGCCGAGGTCCTCGGTCAGCAACGAATGGCCGGGATAGCTGGTGGGCAGGCAGCTCACCACCTGCACCAGGCCGGGCTGGCCGTCGGGCCGTGGCGCCAGGGTCACCGGATCGCGCACGATCACCTCGGAGTAGATCGGCGCCTGCAGGAAGTGGAGCTCGTTCTCGAAGTAGACGCCGCCGACCTGCTCGACCATGCCGTAGAAGTTGACGACGCGCGGGATGCCAGCGACCGCGCGCAGGCGCTCGCGGAAGTCTTCCTGACTCACCGCCAGCGCCTCGAGCTTCTTCCAGCCGCCGGAGTGAATCAGGATCGAGTCGGAGAGATCGAGGCGGAGGCTGCTCGCCTCCAGCGCCTGCACGAAGTGCTGCCAGACCATCCCGGTGAAGCCGAACAGCAGGATGCGGCGGCCCTTCATCGTGCCGAGGTAGTCGCGCAGGCCGGCTAAGTCGAGGCTCATGTCGTCGCGCAGGGCGTAGAAGGGACGGTAGCCGAACTGCGCCATGCCAAGGATGCCGGCGCCGCGCGCCGAGTAGGAGCGCCGGTCCTTGACCACGCCGGCGTGGTCGAGGATGACCATCGGCAGGCGCTCCTTGCCCAGGAAGTGCTGCGCCACCTTGATCAGCACCGCCGACTGCACCTGCGCGGTCTCGGCGTCCACGTGGATCCGGCTCACCTGCTGCCCGGTGGTGCCGCTCGAGGTCAGCACCTTGATGACCTCGGCGTCGGGAACGCTCTTCAGCTCGAGGTCCTTGAACAGCGAGACCGGGAGGAACGGCATGTCCTCGATCCGGCGGAAGTCCACCCGCCCAAGGCCACCGAACACGCGGTCCACCACGTTGCGGTACGGCGCGCACGCCTCGTAGTGGAAGCGGGTGAGCGCCTCGATCCGTTGCGTCAGGTCGGCGCGCTTCTCCACCTGCGTCCGGCCGTAGGGCGGCAGATCGAGCAACTCGCGCGCGGGACTCTTCATCGCGGCGCCTCGAGGTGGGAGTAGTCCTTCTTCCCCGTGGAGGTGCGCGGCAGCCCATCCACGATCCGCACCTCCACGGCGGCCGGCGGCACACCCAGGAAGCGCGCGACGTGGCGGGCGATCTCCGCGCGGCCGGCGTCGGTATCCTGCTCCGCGACCAGCACGATGCGGTCGCCGCCATCGGCCGCCATCGCGCGCACCGGGAAGGCCGATTCCACCTCGCGCTCCACATCCTCGAGGCTGACGCGGCGGCCGAACAGCTTGGCGAAGCGCTTGAGCCGGCCCACCACCGAGTGGTAGCCGTCCGCGTCCGCCGTGCCGAGATCGCCGGTGCGCAGCACGCCGCCCTGCACGTCGCCCAGCGCGAGATCGGCCGGGCCTTCGGCGTATCCCATCATGACGTTCGGTCCCTCGTAGACCAGCTCGGCGTGCTGGACGGAGCCGTCCACCGGGGCCAGCCTGAGACGCCCGCCGGGGATCGCGATCCCGATCGAGCCGATCTTGCGCGGCAGGTGCTCGGGCGGGACGTACGAGATCCGTGCCGTGGCCTCGGTCTGGCCGTACATGACGAACAAGCGCGTGTCCGCCCGCTGCGCGAGCTCCATGAAGTGAAGCACCAGCTCGCGCCGCAGCCCGCCACCCGCCTGGGTGAGTGCCCGCAGCGAGCGATGGCGCCCCGGATCGCGGCGCAGGCGGTGCAATGTCTCGTACATATAGGGCACGCCCGCGAACGAGGTGCACCGCGCCTCGTCCACCGCCGCCCAGAACTCGGGGCGGATGAACGAATGGACGGTGAGCACCACCGAGCCGCCGGCGACCAGATGCGAGTTGAGCACCGAGAGTCCATAGGAGTAATGCATCGGCAGACTCTGGATCGCCCGTTCGTCCGGACCGAGCCCCAAGTATTCGCCGATCGCCAGCGCGTTGGCCTCGAGGTTGGCGGCCGTGAGGCGCACCAGCTTGGGGTTGCCGGTCGAGCCCGAGGTGGTGAGCAGCAACGCCAGGTCGGGATGCAGCGCCACCGGCTCCGAACCGCCCACCCACGCGCGATAACCGGGCACCGGGGCCGGGCCCTGGCGGTATCCGTCGGGCGGGGCGAGAGCATCGGGCAGGAGCAGGAGCTTCGGCGCGTACGTGCGCGCGAGGCGGGCGAACGGTTCGGCCTGGGTCTCGGCGAGGCACAGTGGCAGGCGCGCCTGCAGGCAGGCGAGGTAGAGCACGACGCCGCTCGGGTCGGGCGCCAGGGCGAGGAACACCAGCGCGCGCTGTTCCGCGACGACGCGCAGCCGATCGGCCGCGTCGTCCACGCGATCCATCAGCTCGCCGTAGGACAAGCTCGCGTCTGCGCCCGGTCCGAGGACGGCGGGGCGGTCACGCGGGTGCCGCCGGATCAGATCGATCAACCGTGCATGCCCCCATCCACGCCCAGGACCTGTCCGGTCACGTAGCGCGACAGATCGGAGGCGAAGAACACCGCCGCACCGGCGACGTCGTCGGGTGTTCCCACCCGGCCCATGCGGATGCTCTGCACGCGCCGTTCGAACCACTCCGGCGTCAGGCCGCGGATCATGTCGGTGTCGATGAAGCCCGGCGCGATCGCGTTGACGCGGATGCCGCGGGGCGCCAGCTCCTTGGCGGCCGCGAGTGTGAACGCCACCACCGCTCCCTTCGACGCCGAGTACGCGGCCACGCCCTCCATGCCCTGCGTGCCCGCGATCGAGGCCAGATTGACGATGCTGGGCTGGCGGGCGGAATCCATGATCCGTAGCGCGTACTGGGTGAGGCCGATGAGCGCCACGACGTTGACGTCGAACAACTCCTGGATCTGTTCGCGGGTGGTCATGCCGACCACGGCCTGGCGCATCACGCCCGCGTTGTTGACCAGCACGTCGAGCGCCTGGCACTCACGCCGGCAGGTCTGGACCAACTGCTTCGCGTACGCGTCGTCGCGCAGGTCGCCCCGCAGGGCGATGGCACTGCCGCCCTCGCGGCGGATCTCCTCGGCGAGCGCGTCGGTCGACGGGTCGCGGCCGGACAGGACCACCCGTGCCCCCCGGGCCGCGAGGGCCCGAGCGATCCCTGCGCCGATCCCGCGGCTGGCGCCGGTGACCAGAGCGGAACGCCCCTCAAGCAGCATCGAACGCCACCCCATACTTGGCCAGGATGTCCCGGGCCTTCCCCACGCTGCTCATCGCCACGATGTCGTCGGTATCGAGCATGATGTCGAACGAGCCCTCGAGCGAAGCGACTAACGCCATGTGCCCCACCGAGTCCCACTCCTTGATCGAGTTGTAGGTGAGGCCATCGGTGACCTGCTCGATCGGGATGCCGAGCGACTCGCTGAAGCAGCGTTTGAGCTTGCCGTCGTTCACGGAAGGGCTCTCCGGGGGTCCGGGGGGAATGGGGGAACGGGATGATCACTCCAGAGTCGGCTCATTGTAGAACAAAGCACGTTCAGGGGCGCAGGCGCTCCACGTACAGAAGGGCGACCAACTCTATCTCACCGAGGCTCCGGACGGCCTCCGCGGTGCGGTTCACCGGGGCTCTTCTGCGAGCGCTGGGAACGAACGCAGGTCGAAGTGCTTGGCGGTGCTCCGGTCGGGACCCGACGAGCGCCTGCTTTTCGCACGGCGGCGCAGCCTTCAAGGCTCTTGATTTCGCGGGGGGTTATTCGTCGAGCGCTTGCAGTGATCAGGCTGCTTTCTGGGCAAGGGGCAAGAGCGCTTCCGTTTCGGCCAGCAGCTCGCATCTCAGGCGCATCTCGCGG
>VBPB01000145.1 GCA_005893365.1 Candidatus Eiseniibacteriota bacterium | reverse complement strand
GGGCGCGCCCGCGATCTGCCCGACGAGGTACATGGGAAGGGCTGCCACGTCCCGGGCCCGCCACCAGCGCAAGAGCGCCCCTTCGGTTCCAATCCCGATCGCGATTGCCAGGCTGCGAGCCTGAAGAAGGGCCTCGGTGATTCCGTCTCCGAGCAGCCACTCCTTGTGGTGACCGGCATCACCAACGAGGGCCCAGCCACTGCCAACTGCCCTCCGGAAGAAGAAGCGCTCCTTGATCGTGCCGCAGACCCTGCCGTGAGGAGCGGAATCACGGATGAGTCTGGCGGTGATTGGGTCAGAGTTCAGCGCCTCCCGAAGGGCGCGCGGCGGGTCCGTCCGCCACTTCTCAATCTG
>VBPB01000144.1 GCA_005893365.1 Candidatus Eiseniibacteriota bacterium | reverse complement strand
AACCGGGCCACTGTGGATTGACGTCCGTCAGCGCCGACGACGAGCCCTGCTTTCAGGGTGCGCTCGCGGCCATCGACGATCGCGCGCACACCATGGACCCGGCCATCGTTCTGGACGAGTGAGGTGACCCGGGTGCGGTCCAGCAACTGAGCACCCGCCCCCATGGCGGTTTGCTGGAGCAATCCGTCGAGACGCTTACGGCGGGGACAGTACAGGCCTCGGTGTTCGGGGAGTATCCAGTCAAGCAACTCTCCGTCGATGTTCAAGCGGACGAAGTGGGATGCCGGGGTTACGGAGCGCACGGCCTCCCCTACGCCCGCTTCGTCCAACACGTCCATGCCGGGCGGACTGATGGAGTGAGTGGACAGAACGTGGTCGCTCGGC
>VBPB01000133.1:7170-7704 GCA_005893365.1 Candidatus Eiseniibacteriota bacterium | reverse complement strand
TGCTGGACGGCGAGCGCGGGGCCTTGGGCGACCAACTCGACCTGCCCTACCCGGAGCCGCGTTGGCCGGCCGCCCTGGTGCCGAGCATGGCCGCCGGTGCGGCGATCTCGGGCGAGACCCTCGCGGACGTCGACGTCCCGGTGCTCACCCACGGGAACGGACTCGGAGGATTCACCGCCGGCGGCCGCGAGTACGCGGTCGTGCTGGAGGGCGACGCGGACACGCCTCAACCGTGGGTCAACGTGATCGCGAACCCGCGCTTCGGGACCGTGGTCGGTGCCAGCGGCGCGGCCTGGACCTGGGCCGGGAACAGCCGTGAGAACCGGCTCACGCCGTTCGGCAACGACCCGGTGAGCGAGTTCAGCGGCGAGGCCGTCTACCTGCGCGACGAGGACCGAGGCCAGGTGTGGGGCGCCACGCCCGGTCCGTTGCCGCGAGCCCGCGACGGCGGCCGCTGGGTCACGCGCCTCGGCGCCGGGGTCACGCGCTATACCCACCGCGCCCACGGCGTCACCTGCGAGCTCACGGTGTTCG
>VBPB01000133.1:0-7133 GCA_005893365.1 Candidatus Eiseniibacteriota bacterium | reverse complement strand
CGCCTACAACGAGTGGGCGCTGTGCCCGCCGCGCGCCGGCGACCACCGCTTCGTCATCACCGAGCAGGACCGCGGGACCGGCGCGGTGCTGGCCCGCAATCCCTACAACTCGGACTTCCCGGGGCGGGTCGCGTTCGCCCACGCCAGCCATCCGCCCGTCGCGGCGACCGGCGACCGGACCGAGTTCCTGGGGCGGAACGGCTCGCTGCGGCGACCCGCGGCGCTCGGGCGCGTGTCCCTCGGACAGCGCTTCGGCGCGGGCCTCGATCCGTGCGCGGCGCTCCAGATCCGCATCGAGCTCGCCCCGGGCGAGACGCGGGAGCTGGTGCTGATGCTCGGCCAGGGCGAGACCCGGGCGCACGCGCTGGAGCTGGGGCACCGTGCAGGTCGAGACGCCGGACGATTCCTTCGACCTGATCATGAACCGCTGGCTGCTGTACCAGGCGGTGAGCTCGCGCCTGTGGGGGCGCACCGGCTTCCTCCAGCCGGGCGGCGCGTACGGCTTCCGCGACCAGCTCCAGGACGTGATGGCGCTCGGGTTCGCGCGGCCGGACCTGTTCCGCGAGCACCTGCTGCGCTGCGCCGCCCACCAGTTCGTCGAGGGGGACGTGCAGCACTGGTGGCACGACCAAACCGGCCGCGGCGTGCGCGGCCGCTGTTCGGACGATCTGTTGTGGCTCCCGTACGCGGTGGCGCGTTATCTCACCTGCACGGGGGACCACTCCGTGCTCGACGAGCCCGTGGCCTTCCTCGAGGCGCCCGAGGTTCCCCCCGCCGAGGCCGAGGCCTACGGTCAGCCGACGGAGGCCGGCCAGAGCGGGACCCTCTACGAGCACTGTGTCCGCGCCATCGAGCGCCGCCTGCCCACCGGCGCGCACGGACTGCCGCTCATCGGCACCGGCGACTGGAACGACGGCATGAATCGCGTGGGGCATCAGGGTCGCGGCGAAAGCGTGTGGCTGGGATGGTTCCTCTCGAAGATCCTGCGCGACTTCGCCACGATCGTGACGGCGCGGGGCGACCCCGAGCGCGCCACCCGCTGGCGCGGCGAGCGGGAGCGCATGGCCACCATGCTCGAGCAAGCCTGGGATGGCGACTGGTATCGCCGCGCCTACTTCGACGACGGCACGCCGCTGGGCTCCGCCCAGGCCCAGGAGTGCCGGATCGATGCGATCTCCCAGAGCTGGGCGGTGCTGTCGGGCACCGCGCCGAGGCGACGGGCCGAGCGCGCGATGGATGCCGTGCGCATGCAGCTGGTGCGACGGGACGCGGGGGTGATCCAGCTGCTGGCGCCGCCATTCGACCAGGCTCCGCTGGACCCCGGGTACATCAAGGGCTACGTGCCCGGGGTGCGCGAGAACGGCGGCCAGTACACGCACGCCGCGCTGTGGACGGTGATGGCCATCGCGCACTTGGGCAGCGGCGACGAGGCCGTGGAGCTGTTCCACATGCTGAATCCGATCAACCGCACCCGCACGCCGGCCGACGTCGAGCGCTACCAGGTCGAGCCCTACGTGGTGGCGGCCGACGTCTACACGCACCCCGCGCACATCGGTCGGGGCGGCTGGACCTGGTACACCGGCTCGGCGGCCTGGATGTATCGCCTCGGACTCGAGTCGATCCTGGGACTCAGGCGCCGCGGCGGCTGCTTCAGTGTCGCGCCGTGCGTTCCCGGCTCGTGGGACCACTTCCGCCTGCGGTGGCGCCATGGCACGAGCACCTACGAGATCACGGTGGAGAATCCCACGCGCTCGAATCGGGGCGTCGCCGAGGCGGCCCTGGACGGCATCGTGGTCGATGCCGGCGCGATCCCGCTGGTCGACGACGGCGCCGTGCATCGGCTGCGCGTCGTCATGGGCGAACCCCTGCCCGCCGCCCTTCCGGGGCCAGAAAGCGCGCTTTTGCTGGGGAATCTGTTCTAAACCTTAGCCTCCGGGCCTCACGCCGAATTGACTGGCGTTCCTGGCGGATTTCGACGATATTCCCTCTGTCTTCGGTTGCTTGTTTGGATGTGCTGTCGACGTTCAGATTCCGCCAGAGACTGTTCTGGCGGTTTTTTGTTGGTCGGGCCGCCCGTGGTCAATCGAGACATCGGTCATGTGGACCGGACGCCGCCGCGGCGTGAGACGCGGCAGTTGGGTCTTCGGACCCGGATACAAGGGAGTTTCAAGTGGCTAGTGGCACCGTGAAGTGGTTCAACGAGGCGAAGGGCTTTGGGTTCATCACGCAGGCGGATGGCGGCGAGGACGTGTTCGTGCACTTCTCGGCCATCAGCGGCGACGGATTCAAGACGCTCGCCGAGGGCGAGTCGCTCGAGTTCGATGTGACGCGCGGCCCGAAGGGGCTGCAGGCGGCGAACGTCCGCAAAGCCTAGGACGCTCGAGACAACCTCTCGCGCTGAAAACCGGGCGGCGTCCGCAAGGACGCCGCCCGCGGCTTTTCTCCCCCGACGCCCGCCGTGCGGATCCGCGCGGGTTCTCAGCGAGGCGCCGGCCGCCGATCAGCCCTCCTCGTTCCACTGGGCCGGGGCGATGGCCGGGCCGCGCTGGCGGCGCGCCAGCAGAACGCGGGGACGGCCCGCCAGGTCGTCGCGCAGGGTCACCGCCTCCCAATCCCGTCCGCCCTCGAGCCACCCGGCCACCTCGTTCGCCCGCATCTCCGCCAGCTCGAGGGCCAGCAGCCCGTCCGCCACCAGGTAACGTGGCGCTTCGTCGGCGATCTCGCGCAGGGCTTCGAGCCCGGTGGCACCCGAGAACAGCGCCTCCGCGGGCTCGAACCCCCGCACGCTCTCGGGCAGGGTGTCCCGCTCGGACTCGGCGATGTAGGGCGGGTTGGCGACGATGACCTCGAAGCGCTCGTCGGGCGCGAGCGCCTCGAACCAGTCGCCGGCGAGGAACCGGACGCGCGGCGTGAGCCCGCAGGCCGCGGCGTTGGCGCCCGCGAGAGCGAGTGCGTCCTCGCTGGCGTCGGTCGCGGTCACCACCGCCTCTCGGCACTCGCTCGCGATGGCGAGCGCGATCGCCCCCGAGCCGGTCCCGAGGTCCAGCACCCGCGGGGCAGTCCAGCGCGCGCGGGCCTCGCGCAGCACCTGGAGCACGGCCTCGACCAGGCCCTCGGTCTCGGGCCGCGGGATCAGCACCGCCGGGCTCACCGCGAGGTCGAGGCCGCGGAAGGCCGCGCGCCCGGTGATGTACTGGACCGGCTCGCCGCTCAGGCGCCGCTCGAGCCAGGCCTCGAGCCGCTGCCGTTCCTCGGCGCCGAGCGTGCGCGCGCGCTCGAGGTAGAGCTCGGCGCGCGTGAGGCCGAGCAGGCGGCCGAGCAGCTCCTCGGCGTCCGCCCGCGGCGCATCGCTCGCCGCGGCGAGGCGCGCGGTGGCACTGCTGAGGGCGCCGGCCAGCGTGGGATCCATGCGGCCGGCAGTGTAGCCGAGCGGCGCCGGCCCTGTTCGACCGGCGCCGCCCGCATCGCGTGTCCGCTACTTGGTGGTGAACACGTCCAGTGCCGCGAGGGAGCAACCCGCGATCCCCGCGGCCAGCACGTAAGGGTTCATCCCGACCGCCGGCACGTTGATGACGAGCCGTGCCTCGTACCCGCACAGGATGGCGCCGACCGCGCCCCACCATCGATCGGTCTCGCCCGGGGGGTCGGTGGAGGACGCGTCCGCCATGCCGGCGGTCGCGACCGTGCCATCGAGGCACGACTGCGCCCGCGCGGTCGGGACGTACGAAGCGAGCACCATGACCACCACCATCCCGAGCGCGAGGACCGCTCGACCGACGCACTGCAGATCTCCCTTCGGTGTCATTTTCTCCCTCCGGTCGGGGTCACTCCGCCCAGTAGTACGCCAGCGCACGGCCGCAGGCGATCCCGATCACGAACCAGGCCTGGGTGCCGGCCGCGAACGCGACGGCGACCCCACAGGCGGCGTAGTCGAAGAACTTCTCCTTGTCGAAGCGCTCGATCACCCCATCCTCATCGACCGCCTGCGCGATGGCAGGTCGAGGCTGGCCCGCCAGCGAGCAGGCCAGGGCTACCATCATCACGACTGACTTCCACCTCATCGTCATCCTCCTTCTCGATCCGGGGTCGCGGGGGCCATGGACTCGTCGGGCAGGGGCAGCCGGCCGCTCCGGATGATGTCCTCGGCCAGCACGGTGCGAACGAAGCGGCCGGCGCCGTCGAACTGGATCAGCTCGCCATAGAGCCGGTGCCCCCACCGTCCCCGCCAGAGGTCGTGAACGTCCCACCAGATCTGGTCGGTGGGGATGCGCGCCAGGGCTCCTTCCCGCGGCCGCCGGGGCGCGTCGACGATCAGCGCGATGAGCTCGGGCTTCCAGGCGCCCTGCGCCCAGGTGGCGTGGAGCCGATGCAGCGTCGCCATGCAATGTTCGCAGCGCGGATTGACGGGCATCACCCAGCGGGCGCCTGACGGGGTGCCACGGTCCCATGCATCGCCCCCGCCACGTCGCGCGGAGTGCAGGCGGACGAAGGCGCGCGGCTCCCATCTGGGTGCGTCCCAGCGGTGCGCCCGGTCCGAGAGCCACGCGCCGCCGAGCGCCAGCGTCCCCACGGTCGCGGCCCCGGCCGCGACGTTCATGACCCGACGCAGGCCGGTGCTCATCGGACCGGGCTCAAGCCACGCAGGAGATCGAACGACCACCAGCTCGTGACGCGCGTGAGGAGCCAGGCGGCGACGGTCAGTGCCAGCGGGCCGGTCAACGGGCGCCCGAGGCTGCGCGCCTGGGCCCAGCCGGTCATGCCCACGCGCAGCAGCGTGAGCACGCCCAGGTTGCCGAACGCCGCCATGGCCCCGGTCGCGACCGGTCCATCCACCACCCCCGGGCCGCCGAGTGCCGCGGCAAGCCCGTGCAGGAACGCGGGCGCATCCGTGGCGGCCCGGCGGAGGGAGATGCCGAAGAGGTCCGTGCCGGAGAACGTGGCGACCCAGCAGAGCAACCTCCAGTACGGCAGCCGCGCGCCGCGGCCGCGCCACCAGAGCGTGTAGACGCCGGTCTCGGTGAGCGTGGCCAACAGCCGCGTGAACAGCGCCCCGCAGGCCATGAGCTCGACGCTCATGGTGACGCCCGCCAGCGCCCCGTCGGCCGCGGCGACCTGCAGCTGCTCGCGCGTCTCCGTCCACCAGGACCACGCGAGCCACGAATACCAGAAGGCGACGAGCGCGGGCGGGAACGGCCAGGCCAGACCGGGTCCCGACGCTCTCTCGCGATCCGTGTTCATGGCGGCATCCTCCGGTTGGCTGCGCGGGCGCGAGGGTCGCTGCGACGGGAATGCAGCCGCCATGCCCAGGGACCGCGGAGGAGACCCAGAGGACCGCTCGAGCGCCGGGGACGCGCGATCGCGCCGTGGGTGCCGGAGCGGGACCGCACCTCGAGCTCCGGCGCGACCCGTCGCGGGCGTCGCCAGGTTGCTAACGGCGGCGTCGCCGCGGCGTCGGGAGCGCGCCGCGCGGGCGCGGCCCCGGGGACCTCAGTTCGTGCTGGGCTTGGCGGCCGCTGCCGCGGGGGCCGACCCGGCCGCCGCCAGGCGCTCGGCGGCATCGGCGGCGGCGAGGGCGTCCGTCAGCTCGTCGATGTCGCCTTCCATCAGATTGGGCAGGCGGTGGGTGGTGAAGTTGATGCGGTGGTCGGTGACGCGCGCCTGCGGGAAGTTGTAGGTGCGGATCTTGGCGCTGCGATCGCCGGTCGAGACCTGTGACTTGCGCTGGGCCGCGTACTTGGCCTGCGTCTCCTGGAGCTTGGCGTCGTAGAGCCTGGCGCGCAGCACCTTCATGGCCTTCGCGCGGTTCTTGATCTGCGAGCGCTCGTCCTGGCAGGTCACCACCAGCCCGGTCGGCAGGTGCGTGATGCGCACCGCCGAGTCGGTGGTGTTGACGCCCTGCCCGCCCGGGCCGCCGGCGCGGTAGACGTCGACGCGCAGGTCCTTCTCCTCCACCTGGACGTCCACCTCCTCCACCTCGGGCAGCACCGCGACGGTGGCGGCCGAGGTGTGGATGCGCCCCGAGGCCTCGGTGTCGGGCACGCGCTGCACGCGATGGACCCCGCTCTCGAACTTCATCACCCGGTACACCGACTCGCCGGCCAGTGAGAAGATGATCTCCTTGAACCCGCCCACCTCCGAGGGGCTCGAGTTCAGCACCTCGTGGGTCCAGCCGCGACGCTCGGCGAAGCGCGAGTACATGCGGTAGAGGTCGGAGGCGAACAGCGACGCCTCGGCCCCGCCGGTCCCGGCGCGGATCTCGACGATGACGTTCTTGTCGTCGTCGGGGTCGCGCGGCAGGAGTTGCCGGACCAGCTCCGCCTCGCGCTTGGCCAGCCGCTCGCGCAGCTCGGGCAGCTCGGCCTGCGCGAACTCGGCCAGCTCGGCGTCGCCCGAGGCGACCGCGGCCTCGTCGTCGCGGATGATCTGCTCGGTCTTGCGGTAGTCGGCGAGCGTCTTCATGGTCTCGTCGAGCCGCGCGCGCTCGCGCGCCAGGTCGCGCAGCCGCTTGGGGTCGCTCGCCACGCCGGGCTGGCCCAGGAGATCGGTCAGCTCGGCGAAGCGGGTCTCGGCCTTCTTCAGGGCCTCCCACATCGGCGCGCCGCTCATTGGACGAACACCACCTCGCCGCGCGCCTCGTCCCCCCGGGCCTCGAGCGCCACCACGGTCTCGTCGCCGCGCACCTTCTCGAGCGCGGCGATCGCCACCGCGCACATGGTCAGGTCCGGCTCGCGGGTGGTGAGCCGCTGGAACTGGAGGCCGGGCCACACCAGGGCCTTCACCAGCGGGCGGTCGGCGTACTTGCCCGAGAGGCGGATGGCCTCGAAGGCGACGCCGGCGATGAGCGGCATGCAGGCGATGCGCAGCAGGTGGTCGCCCACCCCGCGCGGGCGGCCGATGAACGTGAACGCGATGACGCTCACCACCACCACCAGGAACAGGAACGAGGTGCCGCAGCGCGGGTGGAGGCGCGGGAACGACTGGACACTCTCGGGGGTGAGCGGCGCCCGGTTCTCGAGCGCGTGGATGGCCTTGTGCTCGGCGCCGTGGTAGCCGAGCACGCGCGCCAGCTCCTTCCACTGGCTGATGAGCAGCAGGTAGAGGATGAAGGCCAGCAGCCGGAACAGGCCGTCCAT
>VBPB01000132.1 GCA_005893365.1 Candidatus Eiseniibacteriota bacterium | reverse complement strand
CGCGACCTCCAGGGGCTGGTCCGGGCGGGCGCCTTCCGCGAGGACCTCTACTTCCGGCTGGCGGTGATCCCGCTCGCCGTGCCGCCGCTGCGCGAGCGCGTGGAGGACTTGGCACTCCTGGTCGAGCACTTCGCCGCGCGCCTGGCCCAGGACGCCGGCCGGCGGCCGCGGCGGTTCTCGCCGGAGGCCTTGGACCGGCTCCGCCGCTATCCGTTCCCCGGCAACGTGCGCGAGCTGCGCAATCTCGTCGAGCGGCTCATCATCATGACCGAGGCCGAGACCATCGGCAGCGCCGAGATCGCGGCCGTGCTGCCGGCGCCCGCGGACGCGGCGCCCGTGGCGGCCGGGGGAGATGGCGACGCGGCGCGCCTCGCCGACGCCGTGCGCGAGTTCGAGCGCCGGCAGATCGAAGCCGCGCTCAAGGCCGCCGGCGGCAACGTGACCGAGGCGGCCTCACGCCTGGGGCTCGAGCGCAGCCACCTCTACAAGAAGATGCGCAAGCTCGCGATGGCTAGCCGATCGACTTCTTGAGGAAGGTCTTGAGCCCCAGCCACCAGAACCCGGCGCTGAGGGCGGTCAGTGCCGCCAGGATCGCGAGCAGCGACATGTGCGGCAGGCCCGGCGTCAGCACCGCGCGCATCCCCTCGGAGACGTAGGTGAGCGGGTTCACCAGCACCGCGACCTTCATCGCCGGCACGCGGTCGAGGCTGCGCCAGGGATAGTAGGCGCAGCCGAACATGATCATCGGCGCCAGGATGACGCTGAACATGAGGCCGATGTTCTGCGGGCTGATCGCGGTGCCCAGCACCAGCCCGATCGCCGAGAACGCCGCGGCGCCGAGCACGGTGACGACGATGACCGCGCCGATGTGGCCCACCGACAGCGCGTCGATCGGTCCCATGATGAGCCGGGCGAGCGGCAGCACGAACAGCGCGGCGAACACGCCCTGGATGACGCCCGCGGCCACCTTCTCGAAGGCGATGAGCCAGGTGGGCGCGGGGGCGAGCAGGCGATCCTCGATCTCGCGGGTGCCGCCGAAGTCGACCAGCATGGGCATCGTCACCGACTGGAGGCTCGAGAAGGCGAGGCTGATCGCCAGGATCCCGGGCAGGAGTGCGGCGGTGTAGCCGCGCTGCATGAATCCCATGCGCGGCAGCATGGCCCCGAACACGACCACGAACAGCAGCGGCTGCATGGTGGTGCGCACCAGCAGCGAGACGATGTCGCGCCGCGCGACGGTCAGGTCGCGATGCAGCAAGGCGCCGAAGATCCGCAGGGCGGGGACGTGGCGCGGGGCGAAGGGGGTGCGGCCGCTCATCCCAGTTTCCTCCCGGTGAGCGAGATGAAGAGTGTTTCGAGGCTGGGCGGGGCGAGATGGATGTCGCGCACCTCGCGGCCGGACTGCTCGGCGGCGCGGATCAGCCCGGCCACGCTCTCACCGGCCCGCGGGGTCCAGGCGCGCAACCGCGGGCCCGCGGACTCGACCTTGGTGACCCCCGGGGCCGCGCCCGCAGCCTCGGCGGCGGCCGTCGCGTCCGCGTCGAGCGTCAGCTCGATGAGCGTGCCGCCCGGCGCCCGCGCCTTGAGCTGGGCCGGCGCGTCGAGCGCCAGCAGCAGCCCCCGGTCGATGATGGCCACGCGCTGACAGAGCTGGTCGGCCTCCTCCATGTAGTGGGTGGACATGACGATGGTGTGGCCCTTGGCGTGCAGGCCGCGCAGGATGTCCCACAGGGCGAGGCGTGACTGCGGGTCGAGCCCCACGGTCGGCTCGTCGAGGAACAGCACGCGCGGGTCGTGCATCAGCGCGCGCACGACCATCAGGCGCTGCTGCTGGCCGCCCGAGAGCTGGTCCACCTTGGCGCCCGCGCGGTCGGCGATGTCGAAGGTCTGGAGCAGCTCCTCAGCGCGCGCCTCGGCCACGCTCCGCGCGATCCCGAAGTAGGCGGCGTGGAACAGGAGGTTCTCGCGCACCGTGAGCGCCCGGTCGGGATTCGCGCGCTGCGGGACCACGCCGATGTGGTGCCGCACCACGACGTCCTGCCCGACCACGTCGATCCCCGCGACCCACGCCTGCCCCGAAGTCGGCCGCACGCGGGTGGTGAGGATGCCGATGGTCGTGGTCTTGCCCGCGCCGTTGGGACCCAGCAGCCCGAAGAACTCCCCGTCGCCGACCTCGAGGTCGAGCGCTTCCAGCGCCACGATGCCGCCGGCGGGGCTCGGTGCGGGGCTGGCCGGCGCGCCCGGCCGCCGCGCTCCGGCGGGCACGGGATAGACCTTGCGAAGCTTCCGGGTCCGAATGGCGGGCGGCGGTTCCGACGCGGCGGCGGTCGTGGTGACGGGAGTGGTGAGGGTCTCGGTCATTCGGGTCGTCGAGCTCCTTGGGAAACGATGCGCGAAGATGGCGTTCGAACCAATGGCCGATCGGGCACATGGGAAACTAGCAGACCGCCGCGCCGGGTCCGCCGCGCGATGACCGGCGCGGCCTCGCTCCCGCCCGGCGTGGAGAAAGCGTCGGCGAATGACGCCCGGGGAGCAGGGCGGACTGGCCGCGCGGCCAGTCGGCACAGCGGCTGACCAACTGGTTCCGGAACCCGTTGGCAAAACCGGCGGCGAACCCGCCCCGGGAAGAGTTGGCACACCGCAGGCGCTTCGTTCTTGACGGCCGGTTCCTGGCGGTGCATACACACTGGCATGGTTCGAACCCAGGTGTTCCTCGACGATGCGATGCACGCACTCCTGCGCGCGTTGGCCAGTCAGCAGGGGCGGTCGGTCTCCGCGCTGGTCCGCGAGGCGCTCGCGCGCGCGTTCCGTCCGGGCGGGGCGGAGGAGCAGATGCGCAACTGGAAGGCGATCGAGGGGCTGTGGCGGGACCGAACGGACATCGGCACCACGCGCGAGTACGTGAGAAAGCTGCGGAAGGATACGCGCCGGCGCCGGATCTGGGAGCGCTGAATACGGTTTCGTGCCGCCGCCACCTCTGGACGCTCAATCGGCGCGACTATCCGATGGAGGACGTGCCCTTCTTCGAGCCGCGACGCGCCCGCTGAGTCGTCAGCGCCCCGCCATCTCGCGCAGGTATTCCTCGAGGATCTTGCGCAGGCCCATCGCGGCCTGGTGCGCCACCACCGTCACGTCGGCGTGGGCGAGCGGCGCGTCCGAGATGCCGGTGGCGAGGTTGGTGATGCACGAGAGGCTGGCGGCCTCGCAGCCCAGCTCGGCCGCGAGCGTCACCTCGGGCACCGTGCTCATGCAGGCCGCGTCGGCGCCGAGGGCGGAGGCGACGCGGATCTCGGCGGCGGTCTCGTAGGTCGGGCCGTGGCCGCCCATCAGCGTGCCGTGCTGCAGGCGCACGCCGGCGCGGAGCGCCGCGGCCTGGAGGGCGGCACGCAGCGCCGGGCTGTAATAGGTCGCGGTCCGTCGCCCGGCCCGCCGCTCGACCAGCTCCTTGGTCGTGAACAGCCCGAAGCGGCCGATGAAGTTGATGTGGTCGGTGGCGATCATCAGGTCCCCGGGGGCAAATCCACGGTGGATGCCGCCGACGGCGTTGGTGAAGATCAGCGTCCGCGCGCCGAGCGCGTGCATCACCCGCAGCGCCAGCGTCACCCGGTCGAGCGTGTAGCCCTCGTAGCGGTGGCTGCGGCCGGCGAGCGCTATCACCGGCACCCCCTGCCAGTGGCCGACCGCCAGTCGCCCGGCGTGGCCGGCGACGGTCGAGCGCGGCCAGTGGGGAAGCTCGTGGGTGGGGAACACCACCGGGCGCTCGAGCGCGTCCATCACGCCGCCGAGCCCGGAGCCCAGCGTGAGCCCCACGCGCGGGACGACATCGGTGCGGCGGCGGATCAAGCCGACCAACTCGTCGACGCGCGCGTCGAGGTCGTGGCCGGGCAGCCGCGGGAGTTCGGTCATCGTCGTGGGCTCGCGATCGGGTGGTGTGGCATGGCTCAGGCGTTCTCCGGGTCGTAGGGCGTGCCGAGGGCGCGGGGCGGGACCGCCCGACCGATGAATCCCGCCAGCGCCAGCATGGTGACGAGATACGGCAGCATCTGCAACAGCTCGGTCGGGAACGCCGAGCCCTGGAGCGTGATCTGGAGCGCCTCGGCCGCGCCGAACAGCAGGCAGGCGGCGGCCGCCCCCAGCGGCGACCACTTGCCCACGATCATCGCGGCGATGGCGATGTAGCCGCGGCCGTTGGTCATGCCGTCGGTGAACGAGTGCTGCTCGCTCGCGAGCCACGCCCCGGCGAGCCCGGCCAGTGCCCCCGAGATGAGCACCCCCGCGTACCGGTAGGCGGTGACCGGCAGGCCGAGCGTCGCCGCCGCCTCGGGCCGCTCGCCGATGCTGCGCAGCCTAAGGCCGAAGACCGAACGGAACAGCAGCGCCTGGCCCAACAGCACCAGCGCCACGGTCAGGAGCACCAGCGGTGCCGCCAGCACCGGGCCCAGCGCCGGCAGGTGCGCGAGCCCGAACAGGTCCCACTCGGGCAGCCCCACCACGCGTCCCGAGTTGGACGACGAGTGGAACACCTGCGTGAGGACGAACTTGGTGAGCCCCGCCGCCAGCAGGTTGATGCCGAGCCCGCTGGTGATCTGGTCCGCGCGGAACCGCACCGTGACGATCGCGTGCACGAGCCCGGTCAAGACTCCCGCCGCCAGCGCCGCCGCCACCCCCGCCCACGGATTCCCCGTCCAGTGGGCCCCCAGCACATACGCGAGCGCCCCATTCAGCATGATGCCCTCGAGCGCGATGTTCACCACCCCGCTCCGCTCGCTGAACGTGGAGCCCAACGCCGCGAGCGTGTACGGCACCCCGATACGCAAGCTGGCCGCGACGAACAAGAGCAGTTCCATCAGCGGGCCTCCGCCGTCACGACGGCATCCGTCGCGCCAGGCGCTCGACCACCTGCTGCACGCAGATGGCGAGCAGGATGACGATCGCCTGGAGCACGTCCACCAGCTCCTTCGGGACCCGCTGGTTGATGGCCAGCCCTCCGTGCGAGAGCGCCCCGAAGAACAGGGCCGCCAGCAGCACCCCCACCGGATGGTTGCGCCCGAGCAGCGCCACCGCGATGCCCAGGAACCCCGCGCCCGACGAGAAGCCCAGCTCGAAGAAGTGCTTGTAGCCCAGCACGAAGTTCATGCCGGCGAGCCCGCCCAGGGCGCCCGAGATGGCCATCGCCTTGACCTGGGTCGTGCCGATCGGCACCCCCCCGTACTCGGCGGCGGGCGCGTTGAGTCCTAGCGCCCGCAGCTCGTAGCCGAGCCGGGTGCGGAAGAGCAGCACGCCCACCGCCGCGGCGGCGAGCAGGCCCAGGAGCAGCGACAGGTTGGCGGGCGAGCCGTGCAGCGCCGGCCACCACGTCTCGAGCCGCGGCAGCGTGGCACCCGCGCCGATCTCGGCGGTGCGCACGGTCGCGGGCTGGAACACGCGACGCCCGAGGTAGGAGACCAGGGCGAAGGCGATGAAGTTGAGCATCATCGTGTTGATGACCTCGTGGGCCCCGAAGCGCGCCTTAAGGACGCCGGGGACCGCCCCCCACGCCGATCCCGCCAGCATCGCCACCAGCAGCGTCACCGGCAGCAGCGCGAACGCAGGCAGGTGCCCGAGCGCGGCCGCGGCGAGGGCGGCCGCGAACGCCGCCACCGTGAGCTGCCCCTCGACGCCGATGTTGAACAGCCCGGCCCGGAAGCCCACCGCGACCGCCAGGCCGCAGAAGACGAGCGGCGTCGCCTTGAACAGCGTCTGGCCGATCCCGTAGCCGGTGCCGAAGGTCTCGTGCAGCATGAGCGCGTAGATGGCGGGCGGGTCCTCGCCGATGGCGAGGATGAACCCGGCCCCGGCCAGCAGCGCCAGCGCCACGGCGATCAGCGGCGCCGAGGCGAGCAGCAGCGTGCGCGGCTTCACGCCACGGCCACGCTGGAGTGGCGCGCCCGCCGACCCTGCCGATGCGCCTTCACGCGGCGCCCGGTCCGATGCGGCCCGTCATGTGGAGGCCGAGCGTGCGCTCGTCGGTCTGGGACGGCCGCGTCTCGTGCGTGAGCCGGCCCTCGTACATGACGCACACGCGATCGCTCAGCGCCAGGATCTCGGTCAGGTCGGAGGAGATGAGCAGGACCGCGTGGCCCGCGTCGCGCTCGGCCAGCAGCCGGCCGTGGATGGCCTCGGCGGCCCCCAGGTCCACGCCGCGCGTCGGGTGCGCCACCAGCAGCACCGGTGCGCCACGGGACAACTCGCGCGCGGCGATCAGCTTCTGCTGGTTGCCGCCCGAGAGCCGCTCGGCGAAGAGGCCGGGCGTGGGCGGGCGCACGTCGTGTTCGCGCAGCAGGGTCGCGGCGCGGTCGGCCAGCGCTTTGGGATCGAGCAGCGGCCCGCGTCCCAGGGCCGGCTCGCGGTGGCATCCCAGCACCAGGTTCTCCGCCAGCGTCATGCTCGGCACCAGGCCGCGATGCAGGCGGTCGGCCGGGATGTGGGCGACGCCGGCCGCGGCGCACTGGCGCGGTGAGCGGCCGTGCACGGCGTGTCCGGCGATGACGATCTCGCCGCGCCGCGGGGCCCTGAGCCCGGCGATGCACTCGGCCAGCTCGCCCTGCCCGTTGCCCTCGACCCCGGCGAGCCCGAGGATCTCGCCGGCGGCGACCGTCAACGAGCAGCGGGGCCGCGGCGGCCTTCGGCGAGCGCGGGCGCAACCCGGCCAGCGGGCGCCCCACCATCAGCTCGGCGATCGCGGCGGTGGTGAGCGCCTCCGCCGGGCCGCCGCCCACCACGCGCCCGGCACGCATCACCGTGACCCGGTGGGCGAGCGCCTTCACCTCCGCGAGCTTGTGGGTGATGAGCACGATGGTGACGCCCCCGGCGTTCAAGGCGCGCAGCACCTGGAACAGCTCGTCCACCTCATGCGGCGTGAGGACCGCGGTCGGCTCGTCGAGGATCAGGACCCGCGCGTCGTGATGGAGCGCCTTGAGGATCTCGACCCGCTGCTGGACCCCGACCGCCAACTGGCTCACCCGCGCGCGCGGGTTGACCGGCAGCCGGTGGCGCGCGGCGAGGGCCGCGACCTCGGCCTCGGCGGCCGAGCGGTTGAGGCCGCCGAACGGGCTGTGAGGCTCGCGGCCCAAAACGAT
>VBPB01000139.1 GCA_005893365.1 Candidatus Eiseniibacteriota bacterium | reverse complement strand
ACCGACGCCTCGGCCCGCGCCACCGCGGCCTCGGCCTGCACCTCACGCGCCCGGAACGACGACGGCTCGAGCTGGCAGATGATCTGGCCGGTGCGGACCTTGGAGTTGTAGTCCGCGTAGAGCTTGGCGACCGTGCCGCTCACCTGGCTGCCGACCTGGACCTGGACCACGGGTCGGATGGTGCCGGTGGCCGAGACCACGCTCTCGATGGTGCCGCGATCCACGTCCGCCGTGCGATACTTCGGAGCGCCGTCGGCCGCCCGCGACTTCCACCACCACACGCCGGCGACGGCGACGAGCACCACCACGGCGACGATGATCCAGCGGCTGCGGTTCAAACGACCTCCTCGTGATGCGGTGGCACCCGACGCTCCCGGCCACGGCCAACGATGCCATCGGGGGACGGGGATGGTACACGAATTAGACGAGCGGTCGGCCGTGACGGCGCTGGCGAGAGGGTTACGAGGATGACAAGTTGTCCCCGGCGCCGTGACCTCGGTCACCGGCGCCCGGAACCGGGCCGGGCCGCGCAGGTTCGCACGTGGCCGGACCGCCGCCGCGGCCCCGGAGGCCCGATCGCGTGAGCGAGACCACCGATCGCGCCCTTGAGCGCCGGGACCGCATCGCGCGCGTGCTGTGGGGCATCCTCTGGCTCAACCTCGCGGTGGCGGTGGCCAAGCTGGCCTACGGCTGGCGCTCGCACGCCATCGCCATGACCGCCGACGGCATCCACTCGCTGCTCGACGGCTCGTCCAACATCGTCGCCCTGGTGGGCGTGGCGGTCGCCCGCCGGCCCCCGGACGCCAACCACCCCTACGGCCACCGCAAGTACGAGACCTTCGCCGCCCTGGGCGTGGCGATGATGCTGTTCCTGGGCTGCCGGGAGGTGGTGACCGCCGCGCTGGCGCGGCTGCGCGACCCGCGGCTGCCCGACATCACCCCGCTCGGGTTCGGCGTGCTCGCCCTCACCATCACCATCAACCTGTTCGTGGTGTGGGTCGAGCGCCGCGAGGGCCGGCGGCTCCACAGCGAGCTGCTGACCGCCGATGCCGCGCACACCGGCAGCGACGTGCTGGCGAGCCTGCTGGTGCTGGCGAGCTTCATCGCCGCGCGGGTGGGCTGGGTATGGGCGGACGTGGCCGCCGCCGCGATCATCGTGGCGCTGATCGCGGTGGCGGGCGTGCGCATCCTGCTCGGCACCCTCTCGACGCTCTCGGACGAGCGGCGCATCGAGCCCGACCAGGTGGAGGCGGTGGCCCTGAAGGAGCCGGGCGTGCTCGAGGCGCACAACGTGCGCTCGCGCGGGCCCGACGACGACATCCACCTCGACCTGCACGTGCTGGTGGACCCGCGCATGGCGATCGCCGACGCCCACGAACTGGGCCATCGCGTCGAGCGGCGCCTGCGTGACCGCTGGCCCGGCTTGACCGACGTGGTCGTGCACGTGGAGCCGGCGCTCGAGAGCGAGCGCGCGCACGTGCGCGAGGGCGGCGGGCTCAAGGCGCGGGACTGACCGCGGCACCCCGCCCCGGTCGGGGGCCGCGGCAGCCGTGCCGTCACTCCAGCAGGCGCTCGTCCCCCAAGCCGTGATGGTTCCAGTAGTCGAGGCGCTGGGTCTTGAGCAGCTCGAGCCGGCGACCCGCGGCGGTCGCCAGGCGGACCAGCGGGTGCGGGGCGGCGGCGGCGAGCCAGAAGGTGTCGCGCCCCGCCGGGCTCTCCACCGTGTACCGGAACGCCGGGATCTCGCCGGCTCGGACCCGCAGCGGCTCGGCGGCGCCCGGCGTCCGGCGGACGGTGGCCGCGACCGGTCGCGTGCTGGCGAGCGGCGCGCGGCCCGAGACCTGCGTGGGCAGCAGCCACACCGCCAGCGGCCCGCCGCGGCCGTCGCCGCGCGGCAGGCTCCTGAGCCAGAGCGGCAGCGCGTCCCACAGCACGTGCGGGCGCTTAGGCGCGGGCCAGGGCACGCGCACCTGCCGGTCGGCCTCGCCCTCCCAGTAGGAATGCGCCTCGTGGACCAGGTGGTCGCCTTGGGCCCGGACCATGACGAAGGTGATGCCGCACGACTCGGTGTGGCTCATCGCCTCCTTGAGGAACGCCAGCGTGCCGCGCGCGAAGAAGAGTGCCGCGGTCTGATGATAGGTGTAGATCCCGGTCGGGAAGTCGGCGACCAAGATCTGCTTCAGCGCTTCGACCGTCCGGCCGGGCACGGGGCCCGAGTCGCTCTTGACCATCGTGGCGCGCACCAGGTCCTCCTTCACCACGATGATGCGCGCGGTGGTCGGGCGGATCTGCCCGTAACGCTCGGTGGTCCCGGCGTAGGTGGAGACCTCGGCCTTGCCGTCGTCCCAGAGCGGGGCTTGGGCCCACCCGGGATCGGCCGGGTCGAGCGCATCGGGGCGCGGCGCCGCCGCCCCCGTGGCGACGGCGAGCGCGAGGCCGGCCAGCGCGGTCGCGAGCGCGTGCCGCCGCCTCACGCGGCCCCTCCCCCCGCGGCGGGCGCGGCACCCCGGATCGCCTCGGCCAGGGCGCCGAGCTGGCGGTCGAAGAAGTGCGAGGCACCCTCCACGCGCGTGAGTGTCTTGGGCTCCGCCCACTCGGGGTAGGCGCGCTCCAGCATCGCCAGCGGGCAGAGGACGTCGGCCGTGCCCTGGATGACGAGCTTGGGGACGGTCACGCGGCCCAGCACCGAGAGGTCGTGCGTCCCGACCGGGGGCGCCACCAGGATCAACCGCTCGAGCTCGGGCTCGAGCGCCGCGAGCCGCGCGGCGATCCAGGCGCCGAACGAGAAGCCGCCGAGCCAGAGCCGCGCGTCCGGGTGGCGCGCGCGCATCCAGGCCAGCGCCGCGCGCGCGTCGGCGAGCTCGCCCTCACCCTCGTCGAAGCGCCCGGCGCTGGCGCCGACGCCGCGGAAGTTGAACCGCAGCACCGCCGCTCCCAGGCCGTGCAGCGTCGCGGCGACGCGGTGGACGACCTTGTTGTGGAGCGACCCGCCGTGGAGCGGGTGTGGATGGCAGATCACCGCGGCGCGCGCGGGAGGTTGGCCCTCGTGCTCGTGCAGCAGGCCTTCGAGGCTTCCGGCGGGACCGGGGATGGCGACGGCGCGCAGCCGCGAGGCCGCGGTCGCCCGCGCTGCCCGCGCCTCGTCCATATGATGGATCAGTCCTTGGCGGCGGGGAACCGCGCGCGCAGGCGCTCGGCCAGCGTGGCGTCGAGGGTGGCGAAGTTGAGCCCGACGCCATCGCCCAGCGCCAGCAGGCAGCCGGCGTGGATCATCCACTCCTCGAGGCCGAGCGGGGTGCCCTCGTCGAACCCCTGGGCCTCGCCGCCGACGCGCCCCGGGAACGGCTCGAACTCGTCGTTCCACTCGGAGCACAGGAACAGCTCGTCGTTGCCGGCGAGGAGCCCGACGGACGCGCAGCGGTCCAGCTCGCCGGGCTCGAGCAGCAGCGAGCCACGATGGGTGGCGACCCGGATGCCCTCGGACCGGAAGCGGCGCTTGACCTCGGGCCACTCGGCCGGACGCTCGGCGCCGTCGAGCATGGGGATCGCCGCCTGCTCGTAGTGCGGGAGGACGTCCAGTCCCAGGTCCACCACGTCGGCGACCGAGGCGTCCAACCGCCCATGATGCAATCGTTCGCTCAGTGGCGCTCCCTTGGGCGGCCGGCGGCCCGGCCGCGGTGTGCGGGCGGGCGGTTCCCGCCGCGGGGGGGCAAGACTGGACCGGGCGGCCGGCTTTTGCAAGGTGACGGGCGGTGGACGGCGCACGCGCTCCGGTCGCGGACTCAGGCCGCCGGCGGCCCCGGGCGCGGCGCCGGCTCCGGCCCCACGGTGAGCACCGGGCAGCGCACCAGGTGGCGCAGGCCGGACGCGGTGGCGCCGTGCACCAGGTCCCCCAGCAGCCGGTGGCCGTGCGAGCCGGTGATGAGCAGGTCCGCCCCCAGCGCGTCGACCATCCGCGCCAGCTCGCGCGTGGGATCCCCGTAGCCCAGGCGCCCCTCGGCCGGCACGCCGCGCGAACGCAGCTCGGCGGCGATGTCCTCGAGCATCGCCTGGTCCTCGCGCGACTCCAGATCTGACGTCTCGGGACCGAGGTAGCGCCCGGCGGCACTCTCGACCACGTGGAGCAGCACGATCCGCGTGCGCGTGGTGAGCTCGTGACGGCGCACGTGCTCCATCACCGCCGCGTCGGCCGCGCCCAGCTCGAGGGCCACCGCCACGACCCGCCCGGGCTCGCCCGCCAGCGCGGGCCTGAGCCCGGTCGCCACCGCGTGGGCGCCCGCGGCGCCGGCCGGCAGCGGCTCTATCTCGGCGGCCCGCGGCGCCAGCGCCGGGGACAGGCGGCGCAGCAGCGGGATCAGCGTGATGTAGAGCAGCAGGGCGGCCAGCGCCGCGATCACCGGCAGCAGCAGGAGCTTGAGCCAGAGTGCCGCCGGGCCCGCGGTCCCCATCCAGACGCTCACCTGCTGGGCCACCAGGTTCCCATTGAGCCCGACGATGATGAGCGCGGTGAGGGTCGCGAGCACGATGACCCACGGCGGGTTGGCGAAGGCGCCCATCCGCTCGCGGTCGCTGGTGAAGGTGATGAGCGGGATGACGGCGAACGAGAGCTGGAGGCTCAGCACCACCTGCGAGAACACCAGCAGCTCGTCCACGGCACCCGTGCCGCGCAGGGCGATGAAGATGACCGCCGGGATGATGGCGAGCACCCGGCTGATGACCCGGCGCAGCCACGGCCGGATGCGGATGCGCAGGAAGCCCTCCATCACGATCTGTCCCGCCAGCGTCCCGGTGATGGTGCTCGCCTGTCCCGAGCTGAGCAGCGCCACCGCGAACAGGACCGAGGCGGCCGACGTGCCGAGCAGCGGGGCGAGCAGGTGGTGGGCGTCCTCGAGCCGGGCCACGTCCTGGTGGCCGCTCGAGTGGAACGCCGCCGCCGCCAGCACCAGGATCGCGCCGTTCACGAACAGCGCGCAGTTGAGGGCCACCGCCGAGTCGACGAGGTTCATCCGGCACGAGTGGCGCTTGCCGGCCTCCGAGTGCTCCACCGCGCGGCTCTGGACCAGGGCGCTGTGCAGGTAGAGGTTGTGCGGCATCACCGTGGCGCCGAGGATGCCCATCGCGATGTAGAGCGAATCCCCGGTGAGCCCGAGCACCGAGAGCCCGCCGTGCCCGCCGCGCCGGAACAACGTGAAGGTGCCGTCCTCCCCGCGCGGCACGACGCCGCTCAGCACCGCCGCGAGCGACGGGTGCGAGAGCGCCATCTCGATCGCGAAGCAGATGCCGATGGTGGCGATGAGCACGATGATGACCGCCTCGAGGCGGCGGATGCCGAACCGTGACAGCGCCAGCAGCAGCAGCACGTCGAGCGCGGTGATGAGCACGCCCCAGAGGATCGGGAGCCCGAACAGCAGCTTGAGGCCGATGGCCGCGCCCAGCACCTCGGCGAGGTCGCAGGCGACGATGGCGATCTCGCACAGCAGCCACAGGGGCACCGAGAGCCAGGGCGGGTACTCGTCGCGGCAGGCCTGGGCCAGGTCCTTGCCGGTGACCACACCGAGCCGGGCCGAGAGCGTCTGCAGGAGCACGGCCATGAGGTTGCTCATGACCAGCACCCAGACGAGCTGGTAGCCGAAGCGGGCCCCCCCGGCCAAGTCGGTGGCCCAGTTGCCCGGGTCCATGTACCCCACGCTCACCAGGTAGGCCGGCCCCGCGAACGCGAGCAGACGGCGCACCCAGCTGCTCCCGGTGGGCACCGGGACGCTGCGGTGGACCTCGGAGAGCGACCGGCCTTCGTATTCAGCGCCCACGGCGGGTCCCCTCCGGCGCCACCCTCTGGACCTCGACCATCACGCCCTCCAGCCCCTCGCTCCCGGTGACGAGCCTCCGGCCCGCCACGCTCAGCTCGTACACGTCGTCGAGCGTGCGGACCCGGCGGACGTGGACCGCGGCCCCCGGCACCAGGCCGACCGACTTCCAGCGCGCCATGCGCGGCCGGTCGGCGTCGCGGATCTCGCGGACGACCGCGCGCGCCCCGGGCGGGAGCGCGGTCAGCGCCGCCAGGGCGCGGCGCTGGATGCGCCCGCTGCGGTCCGGGATCGGGTGCCCGTGCGGATCCTCGTGCGGGTGGCCGACCAGCCGGTCGATGGCCTCGAGCACGCGGTCGCTGATGTGGTGCTCGAGCACCTCGGCGTCGGCGTGCACCTCGGTCCAGTCCAGACCCAGCACGCGGACCAGGAAGGTCTCGAGGATGCGGTGCCGGCGCACCATGGCGAGCGCCACGCGCCGGCCGCGCGCGGTGAGCCGCGCCCCCGCCCGCGGCGCGTGGGCCACCAGCCCCTCGGCCGCCAGCCGCCCGAGCATGCCGGTGACCGAGGGTGCCGAGACCGCGAGCCGCTCCGCGAGCCGCGAGGTCGGCACCGGCCCCCCGCCGGGGGCCAGCGCGTAGAGCGCCTTGACGTAGTCCTGCCGCGAGCGCGAGAGGACGCTCATCGCGGCACCGCGCCCGCGACGTTGCGGGCGGATGGACCCTGGGTCATCGCATGGCCTCCACGGATACCGGCCCCTCGCACGCGACGGCGGCGACCCGGGCATGGCCCTCGCCTGCCTCACGACGACGCGGGCAATAGGCCGGTCTTAGCCTAGACTAATTCTGGTATTGGTCAAGGCTAAGTATCGGCCGCCCCGGGGGCGGACTGGAGGACTGCCCGCCGGCGCCGTGGGCCACGCGCCCGCGAGCGCCTCGCCCCCGCCGGCCCCGCGCCGGCGATCCCCGCGCCGGCGATCCCGCCCGGGTTGCCCGCCCCGCGGGCTTCGGCTAACCTGCCGCGTCTTATCGACGAT
>VBPB01000138.1 GCA_005893365.1 Candidatus Eiseniibacteriota bacterium | reverse complement strand
GGCCTTGATCCAGGTGTGCGCCCAGGTGACCGGCAACCACACGGCGGTGACGCTCGGCGTCCAGGGCGGGCAGCTCGACCTCAACACCATGCTGCCGCTCATCACCCGCAACCTGCTGGAGAGCATCCGCCTGCTCGCCAACGCCGCGCTCGTGTTCGCCGAGAAGGCGGTCGCGGGCCTCGAGGCGAACGAAGCCACCTGCCGCGGCTATGTCGAGATCTCGCCCAGCATGGCGACCGCTTTGAACCCGCTCATCGGCTACGAGGCCGCGGCCAAGATCGCCAAGCGCGCGTTCAAGGAGCGCCGCCCGGTGCGCGAGCTGGCGCGCGAGATGACCCAGCTGAGCCGCAGGCAGATCGACAAGGCGCTCGACCCGAGACGGCAGACCGAGCCGGGGCTGGGCACCGGCGGCGGCGCCGGCGGCTGAGGCGCGCGGGCGACGGATAGGGCGACGGATAGGGCGACGGATGGGGCGACGCGCGGGACCGCGCGGCGGCCGGTTACGCGCGTCGTCCGCGGCGGGATCCGGCGGGAGAACCCGCCACTTCCTTGACCGTGGTGGCACGGGTCCCTACCATGATGCACCCGCTCCCATGACTGAGCCCGTCGGCACGACCATCTCCCATTACACCGTCACGCGCCGGCTCGGCAGCGGCGGCATGGGCGTGGTCTACGAGGCCGAGGACACGCGGCTCGGGCGCAAGGTGGCGCTCAAGTTCCTGCCCGCCGATCTCGAGCAGGACGCCCAGTCGCTCGAGCGCTTCCAGCGCGAGGCGCGGGCGGCCTCGGCCTTGAACCACCCCAACATCTGCACCGTCTACGCCATCGAGCAGCACGAGCGCCAGCACTTCATCGTCATGGAGCTGCTCGAGGGCGAGACGCTGGGGCAACGGATGGCGGCGCGGCCCCGCATCGAGCTGGAGCCGTTGTTGGACCTGGCGATCCAGATCGCCGACGCGCTGGAGTCGGCGCACGCGAAGGGGATCGTGCACCGGGACATCAAGCCGGCGAACCTCTTCGTCAACCCACGTGGCCAGGTGAAGATCCTGGACTTCGGCCTCGCCAAGATCGAGGTGGCACGCCGGGCGGGCCCGGGGGTGATGGCGGCGTCGCAGGTGGACACGGTGCTGACCCGGAACGAGCTGACGCTGCCCGGGACGGCGGTGGGGACGGTCTCCTACATGTCGCCGGAGCAGGCGCGCGGGCAGTTGACCGACGCGCGCACCGACCTGTTCTCGCTCGGGACCCTGCTCTATCAGATGGCGACCGGGGCGCTGCCGTTCGAGGGCGACACCTCGGCGGTGATCTACGAGGCGATCCTCAACCGCGATCCCGCGCCCGCGAGCCACTTGAATACCGGCCTGCCGCCGGATTTCGGGCGCATCCTCGACAAGGCGTTGGAGAAGGACCGCAACCTGCGCTACCAGACCGCGACCGACATCAAGACCGACCTGATCCGGCTCCGGCGCGACCTGGACTCGGGGCGTCGGACCGCGGCGGGCAGCGGCGATTCCCGCGCCGGTACCGCGGCCAAGCCGGCGGAGAAGTCGATCGCCGTGCTCTACTTCGAGATCCGCGACGGCATCACCGAGGACATCATCACCGAGCTGTCGAAGATCAAGGGCTTGAAGATCTTCTCCCGCCCGACCGTGCTCGCCTACCGCGACAAGCAGGTGACGCCGGCCCAGATCGGCCAGCAGATCCGGGCGGCGTTCGTCCTGGCGGGCAGTCTGCGCCGGGCGGGCACGCGGCTCAGGATCAACGCGCAGCTCGTGGACACGCTCACCGACTTCCCGTTGTGGTCGGAGCGCTACGACCGCGAGATGCAGGATGTGTTCGAGGTCCAGGACGAGATCGCGCGCAAGATCGCCGAAGCGCTGCGGATCACGCTCACGCCTCAGGAGCAGGAAGCGCTCGCCGCCCGGCCGACCGAGGATCTCGAAGCCTACGACCTCTACCTGCGCGGCAAGAGCTACGCGCGCCGGCTGACGCGGCAGGACTTGGAGTTCGCGTTCCAGATGTTCCAGAAGGCGGTCACGCTCGACCCCCACTTCGCGCTCGCCTACGCCGCGGCCGCCAACGCGTGCGCGCAGCATCACTACTGGTACGGGCGCGATCCGGCCTGGATGGAGCGGGCCATGGAGGCCTCGCGGAAGGCCACCGAGTTGAGCCCGGAGCTGCCGGAGGTCCAGGTCGGACAGGGCTGGATCTCCTATGCGGCCGGTCGGTACGACGATGTGGTGCGGAGCACCCGGCAAGCCATCGAGCGCAAGCGGGATTGCGAGGGAGCCTACTATCTCCTGGGACGCGCCCTGTTCGCCGCCGGCCGTTATCAGGACGTGGCGGGCATCGTGGACGCCGCCCTGGAGGCCAGCGGCGAGGACTACAACGTCTACGTGCCGATCATGAACTCGCTGGGAGCCCTGGGGAAGGACGAGGCGCTGAAGAACGTGCGCCAGCGGCGGACCCAGGTCCTGGAGAACCACCTCAAGGAGGTTCCCGAGGACGCGCGCGCCCGGATCCACCTGGGCGGGGAGTACGCGCACGCCGATCGCGTCGACGATGCCGCGCGTGAAACCCAGTTCGCGATGGCGCTGCGCCCGAACGACGCCACCGTGCTCTACAACGCCGCCTGCAACTTCTGCCTGATGCGGAAGAATCCCGAGGCGCTGGATGCGCTCCGCAAGGCCTGGGACGCGGGCTTCCGAGACCAGGAGTGGGCGCGACGTGACCCCGACCTGGCGCTGCTCCACGGCGACCCCGAGTTCGGTCGCCTCTATCCGCCGCCCGCGGCCGGCGCATGAGCCGCCGAGCCGGCGGCCGGGGCTAGGCCCCGGGACGTCAGGCCGACACCGATGCCATCCCCTCGCACGACGAGATGGTGGTGCGGTTGATCGCCGCGCGTGCGCGGCTCAAGCCCGTGGTCCATCGCACGCCGGTCGTGACCTCGCGGACGCTGGACGCGCGGGTGGGGGCGCGGCTTTACCTCAAGTGCGAGAACCTGCAGCGCATCGGCGCCTTCAAGATCCGAGGCGCCTACAACACCATCGCCCAGCTCCCGGAGGAGGCGCGGCGGCGCGGCGTGGTGGCGTTCTCCTCGGGCAACCACGCCCAGGCGGTCGCCCGCGTCGCCCAGCTGCACCGCATCCCCGCCACCATCGTCATGCCGAGCTTCGCCCCGGCCTCGAAGATCGAGGCCACGCGCGGCTACGGCGCCGAGGTCGCGTTCTACGACCGGGCGGGCGAGGGGCGCGAGGCGATGGCCGAGCGGATCGCGCGCGAGCAGGGGCGCACGCTGATCCCGCCCTTCGACCACCCCGACATCGTCGCCGGCCAGGGCACGGCCGCCGACGAGCTGTTCGAGGAGACCGGGCCAGCGGCTCGGCGCTGGCGGCGGCGATCCGCAGCCCCGGCTGCCGGGTGATCGGCGTCGAGCCCGAGGCCGGCGACGACGGCGGCCGCTCGTTCCGCAGCGGCCGGCTGGAGCGGGTCGAGCACGTCGAGACCATCGCCGACGGCGCGCGCACGCCCTCGCTCGGGCCGCTGACGCTGGCGCTCATCCGCCGCTCGGTGAGCGACATGACCACGGCCACGGACGCCGAGTTGGTCGCCGCGATGCGCTTCGTGTGGGAGCGGATGAAGCTGATCGTCGAGCCCACCGGCGTGCTGGGGCTGGCGCCGCTGCTGAGCGGGCGCATGCCGCCGCCCGGGCGCCGCGTCGGCGTCATCCTCTCGGGCGGCAACGTGGAGATGGCCCAGGCGCGGGAGTGGTTCGCGGCCGGCCCCGGCGCCTGAGGCGCAGCGGCCCGCCGCCGCGCGCTACTTGACCCCGGCCTTCTTGAGCGCCGCGCTCAGCGCGGCCTCGTCGCGCACCCCGACCATGTAGTCGGAGATCGTGCCGGCGCGGTCGATCACCACCAGCGTGGGGATGCCGTTCACCTGGTAGTCGGTGGAGACGCGGCGGTCGGTGTCGAGCAGGGCGGTGAAGCCGTAACCGTTCTGCTTGAGGTAGTCCGCCGCCTTGGCCCCGGGTTCCCCCACGTTCACGCTCATCACCTCGACGCCGCGGTCCTTGTAGCGCGCGTGGATCTTGGCGACCTGGGGCAGGGTGCGGCGGCACGGGCCGCACCAGGTGGCCCAGAAGTCGAGCAGCACGACCTTGCCGCGCAGGCTCTTGAGCGTGTGCGGCCGGCCGGCGAGGTCCTTGAGCGTGAAGTCGGTCGCGGGCCTGCCCACGAACGGGGCTACGAACTGATCGACCTCCTTGATGCTGGCGGGAGGATGGAACACCCAGGTCGATTCGGGCAGCGGGGTGTCGCGCAGCGCGCGCACAAGCAGGAACTCCTCGGACTGCTCCACCTTGCCGCCGTACTGCGGCGAGCCGGCCCGGACCACCGTGCGCTGTCTCAGCACCAGGTGCGTGGACTTCTCGATCCAGTAGGTCCGCGGCAGCTCCTGGACCTGCGGGTTGAGCGGCGGATAGGTGACCTCGATCACCGCGCAGTCGCGCGGGACCCCGGAGAGGGTGAGCGTCGCGTCGGGCAGCCGTTTGGCCGCCGTCGCGCTCTTGGCGATGTCCGCGAAGCGGGCGATCACCGCCGCCCGGAGCCCGCGACTGGAGGTCCCGGCCGTGGCGCTGTCCGCCCGGCCCGGCTTGCGCATGTACTGGCCGAGGGGGGCGTTGTAGATGGTGGTCTGGCGCCCGTCCGAGAGGATCATGCCGCCGAGCTGCCCCGAGCGGACCTCGTCCCGGGACTTGCCGCCCGGCGCCGCGGCGATCAGGAACGGGATCTCCTGGGTCGTCGGGGCGTTGGCCCCCTTGGCCATGATCGAGATGGAGCCTTCGAGCAGGTAGCTGCCGAGGCCGCGGTAGGTCTCGCTGACCTGGTGCAGCAGCTCGGCTTCCGGGGCTGCGACCTGGGCCAGGGCCTGGGCCGGGACGATCCCGCCGGCGAGCAGGAGGGCCACCACGATCGTGCGAAAACGCATCGGACCTCAGGGGTTGGAGTGGTTTCGCCACGGGTGCGGCAGATCGCATGGCGCGCCGGCGGATTCTACTCGACGGGGGCCCCCGGTGCGACTCCGGGCTGGTCCGACAGGGGCATCTGGCGTAACATCTCCTTGAAGCCCGGGCACCGCCAGGGATGGCCCTTGCACGCCGGGCGGCAGTTACGAGTCCGAACAGGGTGGTTGGGGGCCGTTCGCCGCAAGCGCGCCCTCGGCCTGACCGGCTTCCTTCCGGCGGCGATCCGTGACCCCGACCTGGGGTCATGGCCTCCAGGCGGCGGATCGGCCTGTTCGTGCTCGTCAACGGACGCTCGAGCACGACGCCTACGCAGGTCCACCACCGCGAGCTGCCCTTGATCGCGCGTTCCCCCCGACAACTCGCCTCAGGCAACGCGCGTTCCCGCCCCGGGGGGTCCCTGCCCGCGTGGCGGGTGCTCGCCCGGGCGCTCGCCCTCCCGCCGCTCATGTGCGCCGCGTTGCTCTGCGGGATCGCCCCTCGCGCCGATGCGGCGACCTACTCCATCGACGCGTCAGCCGGCAGCGGCGGCACGATCTCGCCGAGCGAGACGATCCTCGTGGCCGAGGGCACCGACCAGACGTTCACCATCACTCCGGACGCGCACTACCACGTGGCCGACGTGCTGGTGGACGGGGCGTCGGTCGGGGCGGTGACGACGTACACGTTCACCAACGTGACGGCGAACCACACCATCGCCGCCAGCTTCGGCATCGACCAGTACACCCTGACGGTGAGCCTGGCCGGGAACGGGACCGGCTCGGTGGCCAGGAGTCCGAACCAGGCCAGCTACGGGTGGGGGAGCGTGGTCCAGCTCACCGCGACCCCGGGGGCGGGGTCGAACTTCACCGCCTGGAGCGGGGCGGCGTCCGGGA
>VBPB01000137.1:447-5332 GCA_005893365.1 Candidatus Eiseniibacteriota bacterium | reverse complement strand
GGCGACCCCGGGGGCGGGCTCGAACTTCACGGCCTGGAGCGGGGCTGCGTCCGGGAGCACCAACCCTACGACCGTGACGATGACCGCGAACCAGGCGGTGACGGCGACGTTCGCGCTCAAGCAGTGGACGTTGACCGCGAGTGCCGGGAGCAACGGGACGATCTCGCCGAGCGGGGCGGTGGTGGTGGACCACGGGACCAGCCAGACGTTCACGATCACGCCGGACCTCCACTACCACGTGGCGGACGTGCTGGTGGATGGGGTCTCGGTCGGGGCGGTGACCACGTACACGTTCAGCAACGTGACCGCCAACCACACCATCGCCGCGAGCTTCGCGCAGACCGTGCGCAATCTCACCGTGAACGTCGTCGGCACGGGAAGCGTGACGAAGAACCCCAACCTCGCCCAGTACCCGGAGGGCAGCGTCGTGTCGTTGACGGCGACTCCCGGAGCGACGCTCTCGTTCGTCGGGTGGTCCGGGGATGCCAACGGGAGCGCCAACCCGCTCGCCCTGACCATGGACGCCGACAAGGTCGTCACCGCCACGTTCGCGGATACGACCCGGCCGGCCGCCCTGGTCCAGGCCCCCAACGGTGGGCAGAGCGTCGTCGTCGGCACGGTGGTCCAGCTGAAGTGGCGAGCGACCGACGACATCGCGGTCGCGGGCGTGAGGCTGTTGCTGTCACGCCACGGCCTGGCGGGACCGTGGGACTCGCTGACGACCTGGATCCCCAACTCCGGGACCATGAACTGGACCACGAACGGCCCGACCACGCCGTTCGCGATGCTCAAGGTGCAGGCGCGCGACGCCGCCGGCAACATGGGCGAGGACGTGAGCGACGCCACGTTCACCATCCTGGGCACCACCGGCGTGGCCCGGCTGGAGGGTGGGCCGCCCGCGGTGCTCACGCTCGCGCCGGTGCGGCCGAATCCGATGCGCGAGCAGGCGCGCATCGGGTTCGGATTGCCGGTCCCGGCACGGGTGCGACTCGCGATCCTGGACCTCCAGGGGCGCGAGGTCGCCGTGATCGCCGATGACGAGATGCCGGCCGGGATGTTCGCCATGGACTGGGACGGGCGCAGCGCGAACCGGGCAGTCCCCGCGGGGATGTACTTCGTGCGGCTCCAGGTGGGCGGCCGTCAGCTCGTGCGCCGCCTCATGCTGAGGCACTGAGGCTCGCGGCACCCCGCCGTCTCAGGCCAGTGGAGCCCGGACGCGCTCGATCGCCGCGATGAGCGCCTCGAGGCCCGACGCGGCGTCCGCGCCCAGGTGGAGGCGGAGCAGCCGGTGGCCGTGGCGTGCCAAGGCCGCGGCATCGCCTTCGGCCTGCGCGCGATGGAGCGTGGCGAAGCCGTACCCCTCGCCGGGGATGCCGCGATCGCCGGCCGGGTCGGCGGTCAGCAGCAGGAAGAGCCCGGTGTCGGGTCCCCCCTTGTGGAGCTGGCCGGTGGAGTGGAGATAGCGCGGGCCGTAGCCCAGGGTCGTGGCGATGCCGGCCGCGGCGCCCGCCCGCTCGCGCAGCCGCTCCAGCCGCTCGGGGATCCCGGGGGCACGGTGGAGGTAGGCGAGGATGGCGAGGTAGTCGCCCGGGCGGGCGAGCGAGAGCAAGGCGGCCGCCCACGCGGTCGGGTCGGCGGGGGCGGCGAGGCGCGGGCGCAGCGCGGTCACCACCGCGGCCGGCGCCGACACCGCCAAGGCGCCGGCCAAGGCCAGCGGCGGTTCGGCGGGGAAGCGGCCGCTGGTGTGGAAGGCGTCGAGTGCGGCGCGCGTCGCCTGCTTGGCCTCGGTGACGTTCGGCTCGTCGAACGCGTCGACGCCCAGGATGGCGGACGCGGTGGCGGTGGCGATCTCCCAGCGCGCGAATGCGGCCCCCAGGCCCTGGGCGTCCGCCCGGGCCGGGGCCTCCCAGGCGATGACCGGTTGTGAGGCGGCGCGCAGGCCGGCCACGGTCGCGGCGGTGGCGCCGGAGAGGGCGCCCAGCGTGACGAACACGCGATCGGCGCCGTAGTGCTCGGGCGGCCCGACCGGCTCGCCGACCACCGGCACGATGCCCCGGCCATCCTTGCCGGTGCTCTCCGCCACCAACTGCTCGACCCAGGCGCCGAGCGGCGCCCAGTCCTCGCCCAGGAACAGCGTGAGCTTGTCGCGACCGCGTCGCGCCAGCTCGCCCAGGACCGCCCCCAGCCGCACGCCGGGCACCTCGCCGGCCGCGCGCCCGGCGGCGAGTGGGGCCAGCTCGGCGCGACCTCCGGCGAGCAGGGCCTCGAGGTCGGCGCCGATCAGGGCGGCCGGCACCAGGCCGAACGCCGAGAGCGCAGAGTAACGGCCCCCGACGTCCGGGGTGCCGGCGAACGCGCGCGCGTAGCCGCGCTCGCGCGCCAGTTGCTCGAGCGGCGAGCCCGGGTCGGTCACCGCCGCGAAGTGGCGTCCGGCCTCGGCCCCGAGCGCCGACTGCGCCCCGGCGAAGAACGTGCGCTCGAAGCAGGCCACCTCGAGCGTCGAGCCGGACTTGGAGGAGACCAGGTAGAGCGTGCGCCGCGGGTCGTGTGTCCGCTCGGCCGCCGCGACCGCGTCCGGCGAGGTGTCGTCGAGGATGGTCAGCTCGAGGCCCTCGACGCCCACGCCGAGCGACCGGCGCAGGACCTCGGGCGCCAGGCTCGAGCCGCCCATGCCCAGCAGCAACGCGTGGGTCATGCCCGCGCCGCGGGCCGCGGCGGCGAAGGCGCGGAACGAGGCGAGCTCGCCCGCCATGGTCTCGGGGAGCCCGAGCCAGCCGAGGCGCCGGGCGATGGTCTCGCGCGGCGCGGCCTCGGCGCTCCAGAGCGAGGGATCGCGCTGCCACAGTCGCGCGCTCAAGCGGTCGGCGTCGAGGCCGGCGAGCCGGGCCGCCACCGCGGCGGCCAGCGCCGGGTCGAGCGCGAGCGTCAGCCCCAAGGGATCGCGGGGAGCCTCAGCGCCCATGCCTGGCGTCCCGCGCGGGTGCGCTCACGCGCCGTGGGCGGCCGCGACCTCGCGGCGGCGGGTCTCGAGGGTGGCCAGCAGCGCGTCGTACGACTTCGCGAACGCGGCGACACCCTCGGGCTCGAGCTGGTCGATGAGCTGGCCCACCGGCACGCCCAGCGCGGGCAGCCGCGCGAACAGCGCGCGCGCCGCGTCCAGGTCGCGCGTGATCGTGACCTCGGGCCGGCCGTGGTCGTTGAACGCGGCCAGCGTCTGCAGGGGCATGGTGTTGACGGTGTCCGGGCCGATCAGCTCGTCCACGTAGAGCGTGTCGGGATAGGCCGGGTTCTTGGTGCTGGTCGAGGCCCACAGCGGGCGCTGCACCTGGGCCCCGCGGGCGCGCAGCGCCGCGAAGCGCGGCGCGGCGCACACCTCCTGGAACGCGGCGTAGGCGAGCCGCGCGTTGCCGATCGCCGCGCGCCCGCGGCAGGACTCGAGCTCGGCGCGCTCGAGGGCTCCGGCCGGCAGGGCCTCGAGCGCCTGGGTGATCGCGGCGTCCACCTTGTTGTCCACGCGCGAGACGAAGAACGAGGCCACCGAGAACACCGGGGCGAGCGGCCGGCCGGCGGCGGCGCGTCCCTCGAGGCCGGTCAGCCACGCGTCCATGACCTCGGCGTAGCGCGCGAGCGAGAAGATGAGCGTGACGTTGACGCTGACCCCCTCGGCCAGCAGCGCGCTCACGGCCGGCAGGCCCTCAGGCGTCGCTGGCACCTTGACCATCACGTTGGAACGCCCCACCTCGCGGAACAGGCGCAGGCCCTCTTCGATGCTGGCGGCGGTGTCGTGCGCGAGCCGCGGACTCACCTCGATGCTCACCCGCCCGTCGCGGCCGCCGGTGCGCTGGGCCACCGCCGCCAGCCGGTCGCACGCCATCTGGATGTCCTCGACCGCCAGCGACTCGAACAGCTTGGGCCCCTGCAGTCCCTGGCCCACGCGCGCGGCGAGCGCGTCCTCGTAGTCGTCGCCCTGGGCGATGGCGAGCTGGAAGATGGTCGGGTTCGAGGTGACCCCCACGACTCCCTGGTCGCGCACCAGCGCCTCGAACTCGCCCGAGACGAGGTGGCCGCGGCGGATGAAATCGAGCCAGACGCTCTGGCCCAGCGCGAAGAGGCGTTCGGCACGGCTGCTCATGATCGTGTCCTTTCTGCGTCGGCGCCGCCACGCGGTGGCGACGGGTGGACCCGCGGCGGGCTCAAGGCGTTCAGCGCCGGATGGGCTGCGCCAGACACAGCAGTCGTCCCTCGGGGTCGCGCAGCACCGCGGTGCGGTGACCCCAGGGCATGTCGGCCGGTGGCTGTTCGAAGATCACGCCCTTGGCGACCAGCGCCTTGTGGGCGCGATCCACGTCCGCGACGATGAAGTAGATGGACGGCTCGCGCGGCGGCCGCCACTGCTCCGGCGGCCCGGGGAGCGGCGGCATGAAGCCCAGGCTCGAGCCGGGTCCGGTGCGGACGAACAGGTAGTCGAACCGCGGCTCGTGATCGAAGTCGGTGAAGCCCAGTACTTCGGTGTAGAAGCGCTTGACCTGCGCCACGTCGTGGCTGCTGTAGTCGGTGTGGTGGGCGACCACCCCGATGGCGCTGGCCACGGGGGGGGCGGGCCCAGGCTTGGCCACACCGCCGCGGCGCGCGGGCGCAGCGCGGCTCGCCCGCCGCGGCGCGGCCGGCGCGGTCCGTCGTGCGGAGCCCGCCGTGCGGGGGCGGGCGGCCGGCCGGCGCCTCGGGCCGGCGGCGCTGCCCGATGCGGCCTTGCGGGCGGGCGAACCGCCGCGCGTGCGTGGGCGCGTCTTCCTGGTGCGGGCCACGATCGGCTCCGGGTCTTGAGTGGGCTCACGTCGGCGTGACCCAGGTAGCATGCGCCACGGCCCCGACGCGGCGCAAGGCG
>VBPB01000137.1:0-360 GCA_005893365.1 Candidatus Eiseniibacteriota bacterium | reverse complement strand
CAAGGACGCCTGCCAAGGCGACACCATGACGAACCACAGCGAGCTCAAGGCCTGGGTGGATGCAACGGCGGCACAGTGCCAGCCGGACGAGGTGGTGTGGTGCGACGGCTCCGAGCACGAGTTCCAGGCGATGCTGCGCCTGATGGTGCACGCCGGTACCGCGATGTGGCTGGACTCGGAGCGGCGTCCGAACTCCATCCTGGTGCGCTCGGACCCCGCCGACGTGGCGCGCGTCGAGGAGTTCACCTTCATCTGCTCACGCGGCCGTGAGGACGCCGGCCCCACGAACCACTGGCGCGACCCCGCCGAGATGAAGACGACCTTGAACGGCCTGTTCGCCGGGGCGATGAAGGGCCGGAC
>VBPB01000136.1 GCA_005893365.1 Candidatus Eiseniibacteriota bacterium | reverse complement strand
CCGGCGCCCGCCCAGCGCTTCGTAGAGCACCACGCCGACCGCGTAGATGTCGCTGCGCGCATCGCCGGTCTGTCCGACCAACTGTTCCGGGGCCAGGTAGCCGGGCGTGCCGGAGAGCCCGCCCTCCGCCGCGGCGCCGCCCGCGTGCAGGGCGCGGGCGATGCCGAAGTCCATGATCTTGAGCTGGCCGGTCGGGTCGACGATCAGGTTCTCGGGCTTGATGTCGCGATGGATCACGCCCAGCGCGTGCGCCGCGGCGAGACCCGAGGCGAGCTGGCGCG
>VBPB01000135.1:6818-7255 GCA_005893365.1 Candidatus Eiseniibacteriota bacterium | reverse complement strand
AGAGCACCTCGAAGCGGCCCGCGATCAGGGTGCCCGGCGGCGCGATGGCCGCTTCGGACGGCGGCGCCGGCGGGACGTCCGGGAGCGCGCGCGAGATGGTCTGCAGGTAGGCCTCCATCTCCCGCTCCTCCTTGAGCTCCGCCATCAGCCCGTCGAAGGCGCGCGCCAGGCGACCCACCTCGTCCGCGCCGCCCGGCGGGACCGGCTGGTCGAACCGGCCGGCGCGCGCGGCCTCGGCCACGTCGGCCAGCCGCTCGATCGGACCGGTGACGCGGCGCGACAGCACATACGAGAGCGCGAACGCCAGCCCCATCGAGATCAGCCCCACCCAGAGCTGGGCGGCCTCGATGCGCCGGAACGGGGCGAGCGCCTGATCGAGCGAGGCGAGGGTCACCACCGCCACCTGCGGTCGTGCGCCCGCCGCGACGGATCCGGTC
>VBPB01000135.1:0-6738 GCA_005893365.1 Candidatus Eiseniibacteriota bacterium | reverse complement strand
TCGGCGAGCGTGGAGGCGATGACGTGCGCGTCGCGACCCAGCGCCACGTAGGCGACCTCGGCGCCGCTCTGGCGCCCGACGTCGAGGGCCAGCGCGTCGTCCAAGGCGAGCCCGGCGATCAGCACCCCCTCGGGATTCTCGGCGCCGCTCAGCACCGGCACCGCCACCGCGGTCCAGAACCGCTCGCCATCGGTCCACAGCCCGGACGCCTCGCCCCGGCGGGCGAGGTCGGCCAGGAGGGGTTCGCCGCTGGCGTCCTCGCCCACGCCCCCGGTGCGGTCGGTGCGCGCCAGCACCTTGCCCCGGCGGTCGAGCACCACGAGCAGGTCGCATTCCAGCTCGCGCTGGCGCTGCAGCAGCAGGTCGCGGACCGAGCCCGGATCGGACTCCGCGATGTACGCGACGAACGTCGGGTCACCCGCCGCGAAGCGCGCCATCAGTCGCAGCTGGGCGGTGCGCTGGCGCTCGAAGCGCTCGCGGGCCGACGCCGAGGCGGCCAGCGACTCGCGCACCGACTGGTCGGCCACCTGGTTGGCGCGCAGCGCGGTGAATCCCAGGGCGGCCAGCACCACGCCCAGGACCAGGGCCCCGCACAGCAGGAACAGCCGCGCCCCGAGCGAGCGCGCGAGCAGGCTAGTGATAGCCTTCATCGCGGCCTTCGTCACGGTAGGGCTGCCCGAACTTGTTGAGATGGACCGAGACCACCGGCATGGTCGCCTCGAGCGACACCTGGAGGTCGCCGGCGCCGGGCAGCTCGATCTCGCGCGTCCAGGCCTCGGCGCGCGGGTGCCAGACGCGCAGCGTGCCGCGCCCGGCCGGGAGCCCGCGCAGCTCGAAGCGTCCGTCGGCGCCGGTGATGACGGCGAACGGCGTCTCCAGCACCACGACGAACGCCGCCATCTCGCGGTGGACGTTGCAGAAGACGCGCACCAGCCCGGGGCGCGTGAACCGCATCGCCTTGCCCGGCCCCGGGCCGACCAGGCCCAAGTCGAAGCGATTGCCGGGCGAGACCGAGAAGACGTTGTGCCGGATCGGGTCCTGGTTCGGGAACCGCACCTCGCCCCCGACCGGCACGACGACGACGCGGGGCTGGAAACGGCGGTTGTGCGTCAGCATCTCCACCGCGGCCGCCGAGGGCGGCGCGCCCGCGCCGCCGGCGGGCGTGTACGTCACCACCGCCTGGGAGGCATCGGCGGTGGGCTGGCCGCGCTCGAGGATCTCGACCCGCCCGCTCAGGGTCTCCGCGGCGCCGCGGGCCGGCCCCGTGCCCGGCCCCGCCAGCAGCCAGGCCATCACCGCCGGCAGCAGCAGCCGGCGGAGCCGCGAGGACATCAGACCTAGTGTCCCGTACCGGAAATCATGCACACGCCGCGCACTAGACCCCATCCTTGAGCAGGCTGCGTGCGATCACCAGGCGCTGGATCTCCGAGGTGCCCTCGTAGATCTCCATCACCCGCGCGTCTCTGTAGTAGCGCTCGACCGCATACTCCTTCACGTAGCCGTAGCCGCCGTGCACCTGGATCGCCTGATGCGTCACCCAGGTCGCGGCCTCGCTGCCGTAGAGCTTGGCCATCGCCGCCTCGCGCGCGAACGGCTGGCCCGAGTCCTTGAGCCAGGCGGCGCGCTGGATCAGGAGCCGCGCGCACTGGATGCGGCGCTCCATCTCGGCCAGCTTGAACTGGATCGCCTGAATCTTGGCCAGCGGCTGTCCGAACGCCTCGCGCTGCTGCGCGTACTTCACGGCTTCCGCGAAGGCGGCGGTCATCACCCCCAGCGACTGGGCCGCCACGCCGATCCGCCCCACGTCGAGGGCGCCGAGCGCGATCCTGAACCCGTCCCCCTCGGCGCCGAGCCGGTTCTCGACCGGCACCTGCAGGTCGTGGAACGAGAGCGACACGGTGTCCGAGCCGCGCAGCCCCATCTTGTCCTCGGCCCGGCCGACGATCAGGCCCGGCGCGCCACGCTCGACGATGAACGCCGAGACGCCGCGGTTGCCCGCGCTCTTGTCGGTGCGCGCGAACACCAGGTAGAGGCCCGCCTGCTCGCCGTTGGTCACCCAGTTCTTGGAACCGTTGAGGAGGTAGTTTCCGTCGCGGCGCACCGCGGTCGCCTGCAGTTGTCCCGCGTCGGAGCCCGCCCCCGGCTCGGAGATGGAGAAGGCGGACAGCTCGCGCGAGACCAGCCGCGGCAGGAAGCGCCGCTTTTGCTCGTCGTTGCCGAAGCGCAGCACCGGCACCGCCCCCACCGAGTTGTGAACCGAGATCATGATGGCCAGCGCCGCCGAGACGCGCGCGATCTCCTCGATCACCATCGCCACCGTGCGCGTGTCGTAGCCGACGCCGCCCCACTCCTCGGGGATGGCCATGCCGAGGAAGCCGTGCTCGGCGAGCGTGGTCACCGCGTCGCGCGGGACGATCGCCTCGCGGTCCCAGCGCTCGGCGTGCGGCGCGAACTCCTTCGTGCACAGATCGCGCACCGCGTCGCGGATCAACCGCTGATCCTCGGAGAGATCGAAGTCCATCACGTTCCCTTGGGGCCTCGGCTCGGGGGCGCGCCGGCTTACGCCGGCACCGTGTCCGGCTTCTCGCGGAAGAAGATGAGGCAGATGAGGCCGATCGCGCCCATCACCATCTCGCCGCCGGGGTAGAGCAGCGAGCCGAACGCGGCGAGCACGGCCAGCGGGTAGGCCCGCCCGTCCCCGGCCCACAGGCCGAGCACGCCGAAGATCCACGCCGCGCCCAGCGCGCTCTTCACCCCCGCCACCACTAACAGCGGCAGGCCGAAATGGCGGGCCATGTCCATCCACGGCCCCTGCTGGCCGACCAGGTTGAACCAGTCGCCGGCGACGAACGGATAGAGGCCCTGGTAGAGCAGGCCCAGGCCCGGATAGAGCATGCAGGCCGTCAGGATGACCAGCGCCACGGGGCGGACGGGACGGGGCATGGCGTTCGTTCCTCCTTGGGGTCCGGCGGGCCGATCAGGCCGGCGACGCCACCGGATGTTCCTTGAGCAGCTGGGCGGCCACCACCATCTTCTGCACCTCGGTGGTGCCCTCGTAGAGTTCGGTGATGCGGGCGTCGCGCCAGTAGCGCTCGACCAGGAATTCGCTGAGGTAGCCGTAGCCGCCGTGCACCTGGATGGCGAGGTGCGCGCAGCGGGTCGCCGCCTCGGAGGCGTGCCACTTGGCGAGCGAGGCCTCCTTGATGTGCGCCCGGCCCTGGTCGCGCAGCCACGACGCCTGGTAGACCAGCAGCCGCGCGGTGTCCACCTCGATCACCATGTCCGCCAGCATGTGGCGGATGGCGTCGAACTCGCCGATGACCCGGTCGAACTGCTTGCGCTCGCCCGCGTACTTGACCGCCGCCTCGAGCGAGGCCTGGGCGATGCCGAGCGCCTGGGCGGCGATGCCGATGCGCCCGCCGCCCAGCGTCGCCAGGGCGACCGTGTAGCCCTTGTTGAGCTCGCCGAGCAGGTTCTCCTTGGGCACGCGCGCGTTGCTGAACACGATCTCGCGCGTGTCCGAGGCGTGGATGCCGAGCTTCTTCTCCTTCTTGCTCTTGGTGATGCCGGGCGCATCGGCCTCGACGATGAACGCCGAGATGCCCCGCGGGCCCAGCGCGCGGTCGGTGGCCGCGTACACCACCAGCGTATGGGCCGGGCCGGCGTTGGTGACGAACAGCTTGGTGCCGTTGAGCACGAAGGCGTCGCCGTCCGCCACCGCGGTGGTCTGCTGGTTGGCGGCGTTGCTGCCGGCGTTGGGCTCGGTGAGGCAGTAGGCGCCGATGTGCTCCCCGCGCGCCAGCGGCGTCAGGTACTTCTGCTGCTGCGCCGCGTTGCCGTAGGCGAGGATCGGGTAGCAGACCAGCGAGTTGTGCGCCGAGGCGATGACGCCATGGCTCGCGCACACGCGCGACAGCTCCTCGATGGCGATGGCGTAGGAGAGGTAGTCCATCCCCGCGCCGCCGTGCTCGTCGGGCACGAACATGCCCATGAGCCCGAGCTCCGCCATCTTCTTGACCGTCGCCGTCGGGAACTCGTGGCTCTCGTCGATGGCGGCCGCGATCGGCCGGATCTCGGACTCGGCGAAGTCGCGCACCATCTCGCGCACCGCCTGCTGCTCCTCGGTGAGCGCGAACGACATGCCGGGCGCGGGCGGGCTCACGATCTCGGGCGTCGTCGGATTCATGCCGCCGGGTACTCGTAGAAGCCGCGGCCGGTCTTGCGGCCGAGTTGCCCGGCGCGCACCAGCGAGCGCAGCAGCGGGCAGGGGCGGTACTTGGGGTCGCCGAAGCCGGTGTAGAGCACCTCCATGATGCTGAGGCAGGTGTCGAGGCCGATCAGGTCCGCGAGCGCCAGCGGCCCCATCGGGTGGTTCATCCCCAGCTTCATCACCGTGTCGATGGCCTCGCGGGTCGCCACGCCTTCCATCAGGCAGAACGCCGCCTCGTTGATCATCGGCATCAGGATGCGGTTGGAGACGAACCCCGGATAGTCGTTGACCGCGACCGGCGTCTTGCCCAGCCGCTGGGCCAGGTCCTCGGTGAGCGCGCAGGTGGCGTCGCTGGTCATGTGGCCGCGCACGATCTCGACCAGCGTCATGACCGGCACCGGGTTCATGAAGTGCATGCCGATGACCCGGTCGGCGCGCTTGGTGGCGGCCGCGATCTCGGTGATCGAGATGCTCGAGGTGTTGGTGGCGAGCACCGCCCCCGCGGGGGCCGCGCGGTCCAGCGCCGCGAAGATCTTCTGCTTGAGCGCCAGGTCCTCGCTCACCGCCTCGACCACCAGCTCGCAGTCGCGCGCCGCCTCGAGGCTGGTGCCGCCGTGGATGCGGGCGAGGATGGCCGGCGCCCGCTCGACGCCCCACGCCTGCTTTTTGGCGACACGCTCGAGGTTCTTGCCGATGGTGGCCAGCGCCCGCTGCACGAACGGGGGCTCGAGGTCGACCAGCTCCACGGCGAAGCCGGCGGTCGCGAACGTCTGGGCGATGCCGTTGCCCATCGTGCCGCCGCCCACCACGCCCACCGTCTTCACCGCCGCGGACGGGCCGGTCACGGCCGGGGCCGTCTGCGTGCTCACGACACCCGCTCCACCGCGAGGGCGACCGCGTTGCCGCCGCCCAGGCACAGCGTGGCGAGGCCGGTCGTCTTGCCGCGCTGCTCGAGCGCGTGGATGAGCGTCACCAGCACGCGCGCGCCCGAGGCGCCGATCGGATGCCCCAGCGCCACCGCGCCGCCGTTCACGTTGACGCGGTCCCAGTCCCAGCCCAGCGCCTGGCCGTCCGCGATCGCCTGTGCGGCGAACGCCTCGTTGGCCTCGATCAGGTCGAAGTGGCCGATGCCGACGCTCATCTTCTTCATCAGCCGCTCGACCGCGTCGATCGGCGCGAAGAACAGCTCCTTGGGCTCGCCGCCGCCGGTCGCGTAGGCCACCACGCGCGCGAGCGGCTGGGTACCGGTCGCCTTCACGCGCTCGCCGCTCATCAGCACCAGCGCGGCGCCGCCGTCGTTCAAGCCGGGCGCGTTGCCCGCGGTGATGGCACCACCCTTGTCACGCGTCACCGCCGGGAGCCTGGCCAACGCCTCGGCGGTGGTCTCGGGGCGGATGGACTCGTCCTTGGCGATCACAATGGCGTCGCCCTTGCGCTGCGGGATGCTCACCGGGACGACTTCCTTCGAGAACCGGCACTCGGCCCAGGCCGCCGCCGCCTTGCGGTGGCTCGCGGCCGAGAACACGTCCAGCTCCTCGCGCGTCAACTTCGCCTTCTCGACCGTGTACTGCGCCAGCTCGATCATGTGGCAGTCGTTGAACGAGCACCACAGCCCGTCCATCACCGCGCCGTCCTTCATGACCGTGTCGCCGAGCTTCTGCCCGGTGCGGCCGGAGAAGAGGTAGTGCGGGGCGGTGCTCATGCTCTCCTGCCCGCCGGCGACGACGCAGTGGGCATCCCCGGCCTTGATGGCCTGGGCGCCCAGCATCACCGCCTTGAGCCCCGAGCCGCACACCTTGTTGATGGTGACCGCCCCCGCGTGCGGGTCGATGCCGGCCTTGATCTGGGCCTGGCGCGCCGGGGCCTGCCCCTGCCCGCCCTGGACGACGTGCCCCATCAGGACCTCGTCGATCTGGTCGCCGGCCACGTGGGCGCGCGCCATCGCCGCCTTGATGGCGATGGCGCCCAGGTCCGAGGCCTTGAGCGGGGCGAGCCCGCCGAGGAACTTGCCGATGGGCGTGCGGGCCGCGCCGACGATGAAGACGTCTGGATAGGTCGCCATGATGATCGCTCTCGCGAAGAAGGTGCCGCAGACCAACGGCGGGGCCCGTTGGAGCGGGACGAATACTACACGAAGGCGGGGCGGCGGGGGAACGCGGGGGGCATGCGATGCGAGCCGCGCCGCCGCGGCCATCCGCGTCGCGTGGTGGCCCGGCTCATCGGACCCGTCCCACCCGGAGGAAGATCGGCCAGCGCACCGGCCGGCGCGTGCCCGGCTCGCCCCAGGCCTGCGCCAGACGCGGCGTGATGAGGCTCAACGCCGGGTGACCCCGTTCCTCCTGGTACCGCTGGGCGGCGGACCAGCTCTCCAGGAATCCCACGAGCTGCGCGAGCTCCCACTCCCCCCGCATCTCGAATCGCGGCGGATCGAGTTCCTCGAACGGGAAGGGCAGGGTCCGGTAACGCCCGACCACATGCTGGAAACGCTCGGGCCAATAGCCGCCCAACACGTCGGAGTGGTAGTGCTC
>VBPB01000021.1 GCA_005893365.1 Candidatus Eiseniibacteriota bacterium | reverse complement strand
CGTCTACCCGTCGCCCGACGAGGGTGCGCGCCGCACGTTCGATCACGCCGTGCTGGCGCGGGAGATCATGCGTCGGCATCGGGCGGCATTCGGCGTGGGGGAGGAGGCCATCTTCGATGCCGACCGGTCCGTCATCCTGAACGCCTACACGGGCGGAAGCGACCACCTGAAGAAGACGTGGGCCGAGGCTCCCCGCCACCGCGACGAGCGATTCAACGAGCTGTGCCGCCGGTCGCTCGACTACGAGCGCGGCGACGACTTCCTGCAGCTGGGCCAGGTCAACCTGTTCACGCTCTGGCGATACCTCTCGCACGCGCTACCGCGTGACGCGTGGGCGGTGGCGCTCTCCCGCTACTCTTTCGTCCTGGCCAACACGCTGGTCGTGCCGGTGCTCCAGTGGTTGCGGCCGGACCACGCGATGGGTGACCTGCGTCCCAGGCGGACCCGGTGACGACGACCTTCGACTACGCCGAGATGACCCGGCGCAACATCGGATTCGTGACCGTCGCCGAGCAGGAGCGGCTCCGCGCCGGACGGGTCTTCGTCTGCGGGACGGGGGGCATGGGCGGCGCGTGTCTCCAGTCGCCGGCGCGGGCCGGGGTCGGCGCGTTCGAGATCGCCGATCACGACACCTTCGAGCTGTCGAACCTGAACCGCCAGGTGTTCGCGACCGTCGGCGACCTGGGACGGCCGAAGGTGGAGGTCACGACCCGGCGGCTGCGTGAGATCCATCCCGAGGTCGAGGTCCGGCCCCACGGCGCCGAGTGGGTGTCGCACGTGGACGAGATTCTGTCGAGATGCCGGGTGGTGGTGAACGGCATGGACGACGTCGCCGCGGGCATCCGGCTCTATCGCGCGGCGCGGGCGGGGGGCGCCACGGTAATCGATGCGTATGCCTCGACCCTCCCCTCGGTGGTGGTGGTACGTCCCGGGGACCCACGGCCGGAAGAGCGGCTCGGCTTTCCCACCGTCGGCGTCCCGCCGGAGCGGTTCACCCGCGAGATGCTCGACGCGAGCCGGCTCGCCGAGGTCGAGTACGTGCTGGTGCACTCCTCGACGGCCAGCACGCTCGACCTGGCGATCGCGGGCGAGATCGTCGCCGGCACCCGCGCGCGGATCTCCTTCGCGCCGATGGTCGTGACGACCGGGAATCTGCTGGCCTACGAAGCGGTGGCCGCCCTGTGCGGCAGGCCCTCGTCCACCGACTGTCGCGGCTGGTTCCTGGACCCGTACCGGGGCCGCATCGAACGCCCCCGTGCCGCCTGGATCGCGGCGTTGCGTCGGGCGGCGGTGCGGCGCTGGCTCCGGAGCGTCGGCCGTGCCCCCCGGTGATCCGCGCGGCGTCCTCGCCGAGGCGCTGGTCTCCTGGCTCTCGCTCTACGGCGTGATCGCCGCACTGCGCGTCTACTGGATCCAGACCACCCGCACGCGCCTCGAGCTGTGCGTCATGTTCCTGCTCGAATGCCTTGGGGTGCTGCTGTTCGTGCGTGGCTTCTACTGGATCTCGGGACTGCCGGTCTTCGGCATCACGACCTACCTGGTCGCCGCGGTGATCCCGCTCGCGATCCTGCTCTTCGTCGAGGCGCTGCTGCGCCGCCACTTCCCGTTGGGCGTGAAGCTGTTCGTGCTGGCGGGCAGCCTTCTGTTCGTGGTGCTGGCGCTGGCGGGAAGGCTCCACGCGAGCCCGTTCTGGCTCCCGGCCTTCACCTTCTATGTGTTCGCGATGCAGCTCGTGCTCACCGGGGCCATCGTGTTTCGCGATCGCGCGGATCTCACGCCCGTCGAGGATCGCGCCGCCGGCACCATCGCGGTGGCGGTGGCGTTGATCGTCCCGTTCGTGATCACGGACCTGGCGAGGGATCTCGGGCTCCACGTGGTGCGCGTGGGCTCGGTGGGCATCCTGATGTTCGTCCATGCGACGGTCGTGGCGTCCGAGCCGCGCGGCAACGCGCGCACCGTCCTGGCCGGCGACCTGGCGGTGATCGGGCTCGCCGCCCTCTGGGGCACGGTCCAGGCCTACGTCATCGGCGACCTGCGCCTGGCCACCGTCGAGCGGGGCGCCGCGCTGTTCGCGTGCGTCCTGCTGCTGGTGATGATCCACTCGCGGGTGCGCGCGCACCGTCAGATCGCGCGCGGTCCGGGGCTGGTGCGCAGCATCGCCGCCGCGGACACCCGCTCGACCGAGAGCTTCCTGCAAGTGCTCGAACTGCTCCCCATCGTGGCCGGCTACCGGCTGCTGCGGGCCGCGGATCTGGAGGCGTACAACTTCTGGCAGTTCCCCCGGGTGTTCCGGGACCGCGACGCGTGGGTCGTCACGCGTGACCAGCTCCGGCGTGAGCTGCGCAAGCCGCCCGCCGCGAGCGCGTATCACGTCGAACAGCTCGAGTACCTGCTCGAGCGCGAGGGCATGTCTCACGCGGCGCTGATCCAGTCGGAACCGCCAGTGCTGCTGCTGGTCCACATCCCATCGCCGGGGCTCGAGCAGGCGGCGACCGCACAGCTCGGCCTGATCCGAACCGTAGCGGAAGTGATCGAAAGGGGGCGGGTCCATGCTTGAACTACGGGAGCGCGATTTCCGCGCGTTCTTCGACACGCCGGAGCAGGTCTACGGCCGGGAATCGCCGTTCGTATCGGTGTTCGATCAGGACCTGAAGCGATTCCTGGACTGCCGGAAGAACCCGCTGCTCCGGGAATTCGGCGCGCTCACCTTCTTCACCGCGCACCGGGACGGGCGGCCGGTCGGGCGACTCACGGCGCACGTCCACGATCTCTCGAACCGCCGCCATGGGTGGAACCGGAGCTGCTTCGGCTACTTCGATTGCGCGGAGGACCCGGAGGCCGCGCGGCTGCTGCTCGATGCGGCCGAGCGCTGGGGCCGCGAACGCGGCCACGATGAGATCTGGGGCAACTTCAACCTCACCGCCATGGCACCCGCGGGCGTGATGACCGAGGGGTTCGAGCACCCGCCGTACTCCGACCAGCTCTGGAACCCGCCGCACATCCCGGCGCTGCTCGAGCGGGCCGGCTACGCCCGGGAGTTCCCCATGTCGCAGCTCGAGATCGTCCTGTCGTCCGTGGACCTCGACGCGCTGGTGCGCCCCGAGGACCGGGCGCTTCGCGCCGATCCCAGGTTCACCTGGAGCCGGCTCGAGGTCCGCGGGCTCCAGCGCCTGCTGCCCGAGATCTGCGATGCCTTCAACGACGGCTTCGACGCGAATCCCATGTTCGTGCCGCTCACCCACGAGGAGTTCCAGTTCCAGGCGAAGGACCTGTCGTGGGTGATCGACCCGCGCCTCTCCTCGATCGTGCGCGAAGGGCCTGAGATGGTCGGCCTGCTCCTCTGCATCCCCGATCTGAACCCGTTGTTGCGCGCCTGTCGTTCGCGATTCGGCCCGCTCACGCTGCCCCGGCTGCTGATGTACCGCCGGCGGTGCCGCCGCGCGGTGGTCATCATCCAGGCGGTGCGCCGGCGCCTCCAGCACCGAGGCCTCGGCGCGGTGATGATCCACGAGATGCTGGCCGCGCTCCGCGGCGCCGGCTACGAGACCCTCGGCATCACGTGGATCGCGGACGTGAACGCCGCCTCGCTGCGTGGCGCCATGCGCAGCGGGGCGCGGGTCATGCACCGCCTTCACCTCTTCCGCAAGCCGCTGCGATGAGCGTCGTCGCCCCGCTCGCCCGAGCCGACCTGCTGGCACTCGTGGCCGAGGCCGGGCGCGCACCGAGCGTGCACAACATCCAGCCCGCTCGCTGGGCGGCGCCCGAGCCTGGGGTCCTGGCGCTCCGCGCCGATCCGACCCGCACGCTGCCGATCGCCGACCCGAGCGGCCACGATGTGCGCTTGAGCCTGGGCGCGGCGGGGGAGGGCATGGCGATCGCCCTCTCGCGGCGCGGCTTCGCGGCCGGTCCTCCCGAGATCGCCGCCCGGGGCGCGCGCGGATCCTCGTCGCCGGGGCCGCCGTTCGAGGCGCGGCTCTCGTTCGCTCGCGGTGGCCCGGCCGACCCGCTCGCCGAGGCCGTCGCGCGGCGCGCGTCATTCCGCGGTTCGTTCGCGCGCGCCCCGGCCGCCGCCCTCGATGCGCTCGAGCGGCGGCTCGCCCCGTCCGGCGTCTCGGTGGTGCGCGGTCGTGCCCGGATCCGCGAGCTGGCGGCGCTGGCCGACGAGGCCGCCGAGGAGTTCCTCCTCGATCCGCGCTACTGGCGCGAGACGTGGCGCTGGATCCGGCTCTCGCCCGCCCATCCCGATTGGGCCCGCGATGGACTGAATGCCGACGCGCTGGCCCTGAGCGGCCTCGAGCGCGTGGCGGGCCGCTGGCTCATGGCCCCGCCGTGCTTCGAGTGGATGCGGCGGGGCGTTGCTGCTCCTCACCGCACCGATCGGAGAAGACCCGTTCGTGACCGGCCGCGCATTCTATCGGCGCTGGCTCGAGGTCACCGCGTCCGGACTGGCGCTCTGCCCGATGTCGGTCCTCGCCGACTCGCAGCGCGCCAACGCCGAGATCCGGCGCCAGTTCGCGATCCCCGCGGGATCGCGGCTGGTGAACGTCCTCCGCGTCGGGATGGCGCCGGCGGGATTCCCGGCGCGACCCACGCCGCGCCTGCCGGCGGAGGAGTTGCTCGCGCCGCCGGGCGCGTGACCTCGGGTCTGCGCCCGGGCCAAGCGGCCCCCGGGCGGCGCCTAAACCTAGAGCGTCTTCAGGTACTCCAGCACCGCCGCCTTTTCCTCCTCGCTCATGGCGCGGAACGGGAAGCGATGACCACCGTTCCCGCGGCCGAGCTGCGCGGTGTCGTAGACGACCGGGCGCGATCCCGGCCGGTCGCCGCGGGGATGCCGCCACACCCCGGCCGAGTCCGGCTCGAGGGCGATCCCCATGCGCGCGTAGTCGAGCCGGTGACCGCCGACCTCGAAGCGGGCGGGACGCTCGTCGGGGTGCATCAGGGCCCACACCGTCGGGACCGAGCCGTTGTGCAGATAGGGAGCGGTCGCCCACACGCCGGTGAGGATCGGCGCGACGTAGCCGCCCGTGCGCGCGATCTCGATGTGGCGGACGATGGGATGCGAGGGATTGCGCGCCTGCCAGCGCAGCACGGAATCGTCCACCGACCTCCAGCGCAACGAGTCGGTGCCGATGCGCTCGCTCGGCACCAGCCGATTCGGGAACTCGGCGAGGCGCGGCCGCATGGCCCCGGCCTCGTAGCGACCGTGGCAGCCCGAGCAGCGCGTGGTGAACACCTCGCGCCCACGGGCCGCGAGCGAGTCGTCCACCGTCCCCGGGAACCGGGGCGGGGCGTAGTTCGCCAGCGAGCGGAGCGCCTCCTGCACCCGCGGGGTCATCCGTTCGGCGGTCGCCGCGTCGTTACCCGAGGTGGTGATGGTGAAGTACGAGACGATGTCCGCGAGCCGCGCCAGCGGGTCGGGCGGGGCCTGCGCCCACGTCAACGAACGGAAGCGCGTGTCCCCGCGCACGGCATAGGTGCCGTCCACGAGCAGAGAGCTACGCAGCGCGCGGTCGGAGAGATCGGGAATCGACACGATCTCCATCTCCTGGGCGGCATAGTCTCGCTTCGAGATGATCCCGAGCTGGTACTTAAGCGACGCGACGCCGTTAGCGAGCCCCGGCCCGCCGTTGTCGAACACCAGGGCACGATCGCGCGCGGCGACGATGTCCTTGAGCGCGCGCCGGAGTCGCGGGACCACCGCGTGCCGATAGACGAAGCGCTCGCCCCACGACATCTCGGGATACACGCGTTCCATGGTCTCGAGGAACGCGTGCTCGTCGCGCATGCCGAGCTTGAGGCCCGCGAACGTGGACTCGGAATAGCCCTCGAGATCGATCCAGGTGTTGGGCAGCCCGATCCACGCCGTGCGCGTCGGCATCCCCTGCGCGTCGTAGAGCCGTCCGCCGTGGCAGGCGGCGCAGCCGGTGTTGCGCACCTCGAGCCTGAGCCATGGGATCCAGCCGTGGGTCATCGCGCGGGTCGATCCCAGGGGGCCGGCGAACGCGGGCGCGGGGCCGCCGCGCGGGTCCCAGTTGCCGATCGAATCCGGGAAGAAGAAGCCGAACTGCTCGAGCACCGGGCGCAACGAGGATCGCTCGACCGGCAGCCCGAGCCGCGGCGCTTCGATCATCAGCACGGCGGTCGTGTAGAGCTTCCACGGTGAGGCGTAGGTCTCGAGCGTGCGGGTGTTGAGCGATCCGAAGTCGTCGAACACGAAGCGGGCCTGGCCGAGGTCGGCCGGGTGCCCCGCGCCATGGCGCATCGCCCGCAGGTCCGAGCTCGAGCCGCTCATGTGGGACAGGGCCGCGCAGCCGGCGGCGCACAGCACCAGCGACGCGGCCAGGATGCGCCGCGCGAGGCCCGGCAGGCTTCCGTTCACGGGATCGACCCTCCGGCGGCCCGCGACACCCGGGCCGTGGTCGATCGGGCCCGCCGCGTCCGCACGGCTCCGAGTCTAGTCCCCTTGTCGCCCGGGTGGATAGGCCACGCGGCGAGGCACACCAAGCTGCGGGCCACGGCCGTCCGGGACGCGACGATCCGGGGGTCTCGCGCCCCCGGCCGGCGGCGCTTCGGCCGTTGCATTCGGGCAGGCGCTGGCCGAGACTCCGCGGCGGGCACGATCCACCCGAGCGAGGGCCCCGGCACTGAAAGGCCGCACGTTCACCCACCGCATGCTCGCGCATCCGGCCATCGTCCTCGTGGCCTGGGTCGTGATCGCCGTGCTCGCCGGCATCGTCGCGGCGCGGCTTCCCGCCGTCCTGCGCGGGGGCACGGACCCCATCGCCGGGAGCCCCTCGGAGCACGTCGAGCGCGAGTTGGTGCGCGCGTTCGGCGAGGGCGCCTTCTACCAGTACCTCCTGGTCCTCAGCAGTCCCGACCTCAGCGCCGGCGATCCGCGCTTCTCGGTGGCCGCGCGGCGGCTCTCGGGCGAGGTCGGCCGGCTGGCCGTCGTGCGCTCCGTCGAGACGCCCTGGAACTCCTCGCGACCGGAGCTGATCGGCCGCAGCGGTCACGCTGCGCTGATGGTCGTGACGCCGAACATCAACGCCTACCTCGAGGCCGAACGCTTCACCGCGGCGTTGCGCGGCGCCATCGCCGCCGCGCGCATGCCTCCCGAGGTGACGGTCGAGATCACGGGCGCCACCGCGGCGGTCCATGCCGTGGACGTCGCGTCCTCCGCCGACCTGGTGGCCGCCGAACGCATCGGACTTCCCATCACGCTCGTCATCCTGCTCGTGGTCTTCGGCGCCCCGCTGGCCGCGCTGCTGCCGATCCTGCTCGCCATGGTGGCGGTCTCGGTCGGGTTCGCCGGACTCTATGTGCTGCACGCCTGGACCCCGGTCACGGTGTTCGCCGAGAACGTCGTGTCGATGATCGGCCTGGGCGTGGGCGTGGACTACTCGCTGTTCGTGGTCAATCGCTTCCGCGAGGAGCGGGGTCGCGGACGTGCCCCGGTCGAGGCGGCCGAGGCCGCGGTGCGCACCGCCGGGCACTCGGTGCTGCTCTCGGGGGCCACGGTCGCGGTCGGGTTCCTGGCGCTGTTCATGGTCCGCGCCTCGTTCCTCCACACCATCGCGCTCGGCGGCGTGTTCGTGGTCGCGGCGGCGGTCGCGGCCTCCCTCACGCTCCTCCCGGCGCTGCTGGTGCTGGCCGGCCCCGCGCTTCACTGGCCGCGGCGTGCGGTCGCCGCCCCCGCCTCGGACCCGCGCCGCGGACGCTTCTGGGTGTCCTGGGCGGGCGTGGTGATGCGGCGGCCCTGGGTCGCGTTGGCCTTCGCGTCGGTGGTGCTCCTGGTGTTCGTCATCCCCGTGACGCGGCTCAAGTCCTGGAACGTGGGCGCGGCTCACCTGCCGGCCGCCGACGAGGCGCGGCGCGGCTACGAGCGGCTCGGGAAGGAATTTGCCTACGGCTGGATGTCGCCGATCATCGTGCTGATCGAGGCGCCGGCCGGCCGCACGTTGTGGGACGCCGCGAGCCGGCCGGCGGTCGCGGCACTCGCCGATCGCCTGGCGCGCGATCCGCGCAGCGGCGCGGTGATCGGCCTCCACCAGGTGTTGGACGTGTGGGATGCCCTCCAGTCCACGATGGGCACGGAGGCGGCCGCCTCGGCCGACACCGCAGGCCCCCTCGCCCGGCTCCCCGAGTCGCTGCGCGGGGTGGCCCGCCGCGTGTCGAGCGCGGACGGCCGCGTCGGCATGATGGTCCTGATGACGCCCGGGCCACCCGAGGACCCGGCGACCATGGCCTACGTGCGCGACCTGCGTTCGCGGCGCTGGGCCGAACCGGACGCCGCGGGATTGAGCGTCCAGTGGGGCGGGTTCGCCGCGGTGCTGGTGGACTTCGACCGGGAGATCTTCGGCCGCCTGCGCTGGGTGGTGGCGGGGGTGGTCCTCACCACCTTCATCGTGCTCGCCGTCGTGTTCCGCTCGCTGCTGATTCCGCTCAAGGCGACGGTGTTGAACACCATCTCGGTCCTGGCCGCGTACGGCTTCCTGGTGCTCCTGTTCCAGGAGGGGGTCGGCGCGCGCCTGATCGGCCTCCATCCTCCCGGGGGCTTGAACGCGTTCGTCGTGCTGATGCTGTTCACGATCCTCTTCGGCCTGTCCATGGACTACGAGGTGTTCCTGCTGAGCCGCGTGCGGGAGGAGTATCTGATCAGCGGCGACAACACGAAGGCGGTGGCGCTCGGGCTCGGCAACACCGCGGGGATCATCACCAGCGCCGCGCTCATCATGGTCTCGATCTTCGCCGCGTTCGGCTTCACCCGCCTGATCCCGACGCGCGAGTTCGGCCTCGGGCTCGCCTTTGCCGTCGCGCTGGACGCCACCATCATCCGCGGGGTCCTGGTGCCGGCGCTGATGGCCGTTTCGGGGCGGTGGAATTGGTGGCTCCCCGGACAGCGGTCCACGCCGCGCCCCCCGAGCGGCTCCTGACGCGAGGTCGTTCCGCGATGGCCGCGCCGGTCGAGGTGGCCGGTGCGGCCGTTCCCAACCCGGAGGTCATTCATGAGGCCCACCAAGTCTTCGTCCTGGTTCACGGTCTTCGCCAAGGCGACGTCGCACGCCACCGGTCAACCCTCGGCGTTCGTGCTGGCGGGTGCGGTCATCGCGGCGTGGGCCGTGACCGGACCGATCTTCCACTTCAGCGACACCTGGCAGCTGGTCATCAACACCAGTACGACGATCGTCACGTTCCTGATGGTGTTCCTGATCCAGAACACGCAGAACCGCGACTCCGAGGCCTTGCAGATCAAGCTGGACGAGCTCATCCGCGTGACCGAGGGCGCCCACAACGCGCTGATGGACCTCGAAGAGCTGGAGGAGCACGAGTTCGACCAGATCCGCTCGAGCTACGCGAGGTTGGCCAGGCGGGCGCGCGAGGACCTGCGCAAGGGGATCCGCGACACCGGCCGTCTCGACCTGGACGAGGAAGCCTGAGCGGGGCGCCGCGCCGGAACGGCCGCTTCGACGGGGCGGCCGGTCGAGGCCGGCCGGGTTTCCAAGGCCCGACGCGACGGCGTACACTGCGTCCGCCGCGGGCCCACGCATCCGCGTCCGGTCGTCGGGTTTCGCGCACACCCCCCTTAAGGAGACCGTCATGCGAAGCCGCGCCCGCTGGGCGCCCGCGCTCGTCGCGCTCGCCGCGCTGGCACTCGCCGCGCTCCCGGCCGCCGGCCAGCCGTACGCGCGCTTCGCCGGGCCCGACAGCGTGCTCGCCCCCGCGGTCAAGGCCAGCGGGGCCCAGTTCGAGAACGCCTGGAACGCCCTGCTCGTCGCCGAGCTGCGCGCGACCTTGGCACGGGCGGACTCGGCGGCACGACTGCTGGCGCTGGCCCGGCGGGTCGCGGGTGCCGAGGCGGCGGCCCTGGGCAGCCATATCGCCGAAGGCGCGATGCGGCTGCGCGCCCGCTGGACGCCCGAGCAGCGCCGGCAGCGGGTCGAGGCCGCGGTCGCCGAGTCGGCGGGCACCGCCGCGCGGGACGCGCGCGATTTCGACCGCGCCGACAGCCTGCTCGGCGCCGCCCTCCGCCGGTACGAGCGGCTGGGCGAGGCGCGGCGCGTGGCCTGGGTGTGGGGGACGCTCGGCGCGACGGCCTTCGCGCGCGAGGACCTGGTCGCGGCCGACAGCCTCTACCGGCAGGCGCTGGCGGCGCGGCGCGCGATCGGGGATGACCGCATGGTGGGCAACGCGCTCAACACGCTCGGCAGCGTCGCCTACCGGGTGCGTCGCTACGACGACGCCTGGCGCTTCTACCAGGAGGCGCGCGCGGTGCGCGAGCAGACCGGCGAGCGCTCGGCGCTCGGCTCCACCCTCGGCCTGCTCGCCAACGTGGCGGTGGCCCAGGGGTGGCCCGACTCGGCCGCGGTCTACTTCCGCGGGGCACTGGCGCTCACGGTCGCCCAGGGCGACAGCGCCCGCACCTTCGACGTGGTGCAGAACCTCGGCCACATGCTGAGCGTCGGGGCGAGCCCCGGCTCGGCGCTGCCCTGGTTCGAGCGCGCGCTGACCATCGCCCGCCAGCGCGAGTCCGCCGCCGGGCAGGCGAACGCGCTGACCGGCATGGGCGACGTGCTGCGCCGGCAGGGCCACTTCACCGCGGCGCTGGCCAGGCTCGAGGAGGCCCGCGACGCAGCCGCGGCCGCCCGCGACCCCGAGCTGCTGCGCGGGGCGCTCCTCACCGCGGGCCAGGTGCGCCTCAACCTCGGCGACGCCGTGGGGGCACGCCCGCCGCTCGAGCGCGCCCTCGCCATCGCCGATTCGCTCGGCGACCGCGACGCCCAGGGCGCCGCGTACGACAACCTGAGCATCCTGGCCGGCATGGAGGACGACCCCAAGGGCGCCGAGCGCCTGGGCGGCCGGGCCCTGGACGCCGCGGTCGCCGCCGGCGACTCGATCCTCGTCAACTCGGTCACCGCCAGCCTGGGCGGGCAGGCCATCGATCGAGGCGACTTCGCCGCCGCCCAGGCGTGGTTCACCCGCTCGATGGCCGCCGCGACCGAGGAGGGCCAGCGGTTCATCGCCATCCACAATCTCGGGGTCGTCGCCTCGCTCAGCAACCACCTGGACCAGGCCGAGGCGCACTTCACCCAGGCGCTGACGCTCGCCCGCCGGGCCGGCGCCCCCGACTTCGAGTGGCCGCAGGTGCTCGGCCTGGGCGACGTCGCCGAGCGCCGTGGCCAGTTCGCCGTCGCCCTCGCCTTCGATCGCCAGGCGGCGGAGTCGATCGAGGGTCTGCGCGCCGAGCAGGGGGCCGAGCATCAATCGGTGGCGCTCCTGTCCGAGCGCCTGTACGCGTTCGAGGCGCTCATCCACCTGCTGACGCGGCTCCAGCCCCGCTATCCCGACAGCGCCTACGCGGCCGAGGCGTTCCACTGGTCGGAGCGGGCGCGCGCGCGGGCGCTCCTCGATCTCGTGGCGGCCTCGGGGGGCACGGGCTCGCGCGCCCGGCCGCTCACGCTCGCCGAAGCGCAGGGGTTGCTGGCCTCCGACCGCGAGGCGCTGCTCGCCTACAGCACCAGCGACTCCAGCACCTCGCTCTGGGTGGTGAAGCGCCGCGCGTGGACCCACCTCACGCTGCCGCCCCGCAAGGCGCTGCGCGCGCGCATCGAGATCCTGCGCCGCGGGCTCGCCGACCCGGCGACCGCCGAGGCGAAGGGCACGCGCACCGCGGCGCGGGCGCTCTACCGCGCGCTGGTCGAGCCCGCCCTGCCGGCGCTCAAGGGCGTCGATCATCTCATCGTCGCCCCGGACGGTCCGCTGGCGCTGGTGCCGTTCGAGGCGCTGCTCGCCGCCGACGCGATCGCGGACGGACCGGCGCCCAGGGGGGCCTACCTGGTCGAGCGCTACGCCATCTCCTACACGCCCTCGGCGAGCGCGCTCGCGACGCGTTCGGGAGCGGGCGCCGGCACCGGCATCGTCGCCCTCGGGGATCCGGCCTTCGCGGCCGAGTCGACGGACGCCGGGCCCAGGCTCGCGGCGCTGCCCAACACGGCGGCCGAGGTGACGGCCCTGGGAGCGCTGGCCGGCCGGCGCCCGATCGCCACGCTCACCGGGCGGGACGCGACGCGTGACCGGCTGCTCGGCCTGGAGGCGCTGCCGCGCGCGGCCCTCATCCACGTCGCCACGCACGGCGAGGCGAACCAGGCCGAGCCCGAGCGCTCGGGACTGTGGATGGCGGCCGCGGCCGACGGCTCGGGTCCGGGCTTCGTCTCGGTGTCCGATATCCTGGGGCTCCACCTGGGCGCCGACCTCGTGACGCTGTCGGCGTGCGAGACCGGACTCGGGCGTGTCGTGCGCGGCGAGGGCGTCATCGGCCTCACCCGCGCGTTCCTCGCGGCCGGGGCCCAGAGCGTGATGGTGAGCCTGTGGAAGGTGAACGACCGCTCGACCGCGGTGCTGATGGAGCGCTTCTATCGCGGGCTGCTCGGCCAGGGCGAGCCCGGCGTGGCCGCCCTCGCCCAGGCCAAGCGCGCGCTCATCGCCGATCCCGCCATGCGCTCACCGTTCTACTGGGCGCCGTTCGTCCTGGTCGGCAGCGCCGGACGATTGACGGAGGCACGATGAGTCCCCGCCGCGCCAGCCTGCTCTTGGGGCTCGTCCTGCTGGCGTTCGCCGCTGGTCTCCGCGACCGCCCGGCTCACGCCGGGGGCGGCGCGCCCGCGCCCAAGGAGATCGCCACCCCCGGTGCGCTGGGGGCCAAGGCGCCGAGCCTGACCGTCCTGCCCGACGGGCGGGTGCTCATGAGCTGGATCGAGCCCCGCGCGGCGGGCGGCGTCGCGCTGCGCTGCGCGACCCTGGGCGGCGGACAGTGGTCGTCACCGGCCACGATCGCCGAGGGCGACTCGGTCCTTGGCAACTGGGCGAACTTCCCCGTCGTCCAGGCGCTGGGCGGGAACCGGCTGGCGGTCTCCTGGCTCTGGATGAGGCCGGGCGGGTCCGAGGCCTGCGACGTGCGCGTGAGCCAGTCCGAGGACGGCGGGCGGAACTGGAGCGATCCGGTGACGACGCACCGCGACGCGACCCCGACCGAGCACGGCTTCGCTTCGTTGGTGGCGCGCCCCGAGGGGGCGCTGGCCGTCTGGCTCGACGGCCGGAAGACAGTCGGGCACCAGGAAGGCGACCTCGGACCCGCGCCCGACATGACGCTCCGGGCGGCGGTCGTGACGCCCGACGGCCGCCTCGCCGACGAAGCGGAGCTGGACGAACGCGTGTGCGATTGCTGCCAGACCGCGGCGGTCGCGACCGCGCGCGGCGTCGTGGTCGCCTACCGCGACCGCAGCCCCGCGGAGGTGCGGGACATCGCGGTCGTCCGCCTTCAGGGCGGCCAGTGGACCGAGCCGAGCGTGGCACACCGCGACGGCTGGCACCTCGACGGCTGCCCCGTGAACGGACCCGCACTCGCCGCCCGCGGCTCACGCGTGGCGCTGGCGTGGTACACCGCCGCCGCCGATAGCCCCAAGGTGCTACTCGCGTTCTCGGACGACGACGGCGCCACCTTCGGCCGGCCGGTGCGGATCGACGAGGGGGAGCCGGCCGGCCGGGTGCACCTGACGATGCTCGAGGACGGGGGCGCCCTGGTGGTGTGGCTCGAGCAACAGGGTCAAGAGACGGTGGTGCGGGCGCGCCGGGTCGGGCCCGCCGGGGTCCCGGACGCCCCGTTCACGGTGGCCGGCGCCGCGGCGGTGCGCGGATTCCCGCGGGTCGCGCGCTCGGGGAAGACGCTCGTCTTCGCCTGGACGACGCCGGCCAAGCCGCCGCGCCTGCGCACCGCCACCGCGACGCTGAGATAGCTCCGCGCGGGTGCGGGGCGCATCGTGCAGGCGCCACGTCGGCGCCTCGCTCGCGGCTTAACGCCCCGCCCCGCGCGGATCTCAGTGCCGGCGCCCGCGCTCCTGCGGCGTAGCCAGGGCGGTGAGATCCCCGCGCCGCTTCATCCATCCCGGCGGGCCACCCTGCGGCTGGCGCCAGTAGCTCGACGGCACGTTGACGATCGCGGACGGGATGTAGCGCGCGCTCACCGCCGCGAACGGGCCGCGGTAGCTGCGCGCGCGATACCACGAGCCGGCGTCGAACGCATACCAGTAGACGCCATAGCGGAACACGTCGTAGGGGCAATCGCCGCGCGCCACGTACACCGTGGTGCCGGGCACGACGGTCAGCCGCGGCTCGTGCACGAAGGCGATGGTGGGCGTGGCGCCACGGAAGGTGACGCCGGCGGCGGGCGGCGCGGCGGTGGCGCGGTGGGGAGCGATGACGACCATGGCGAGCAGGAACGATCCGAGCGTGAGGCGTCTCATGCCGAGGTCCTTTCTCCTGGCGTGCTCCCGCCATCCGGCCGCGAACCTCCGGGACCGGTCCGGGCGAGGGTGCCATAAGGGGAAAGAGCAGCCGACATGCCACGTCGGCCGGTACGGTTCGATGCGCTAACGCGTTGCGGCCCAACGCTGGAGCCGCTGGCGAATCGCACGCGTGTCGGGCGTCACGCGAGGGCGGTCACGGCCCCGGGCGGGGAGTGCGGCGGGGCATTGCAGAAGGCGCGGGCTGGGTTGGTTTACGGACCAGCGCTCGAACACCCTTGGCGAGCGTCCCCCGACCAGGCCCGATCGGTCTCCGGCGGCACGTTCGCCTCCGCATCCTGCTCCGGCTCACTGCCCCGAGGCTCGCTCCGCCATCCCTGGCTCCCGCGAGCCTCGGACGCACCGCCGGAGACCCATCGGGCCTGGTCGGGAGCCTGCACGCGAGGCCGAGCTTTGGCAGTATCCTATCAGCGGGTTTGGTGTCGGGGACCCGTCGGGCCTGGTCGGGGGAGCCTGCACGCGAGGCCGCGCTTTGGCAGTTTCCTATCAGCGGGTTTGGTGTCGGGACCCATCGGGCCTAGTCGGGGGAGCCTGGATTCGGGGCCGCGCTTTGGCGCGCTCGTCGTTCCGGCCTTGATTCTGGGGGCTCGGCGCGCCTAGGGTCCTGCGCTTCGGCCCAACGCCCCGATCCCTTCCTCGTCAGGAGCCACGCGATGTCCCAGCTTCCCGGCCGCGTCCTGCGCGGCCTTCTGTTCTCCGCGATCATGCTCGCCCTGTTCTCGTTCCCGGCGCTCGCCAAGACGCCGCGCATCCACGCCATCGTCGGCGCGCGCATCGTCGTGGCGCCGGGGCAGGTCATCGAGGGGGGCACCATCGTTATGCGCGATGGCGTCATCACGGCGGTCGGCGCCGGCGTGCCGGTGCCCGCCGACGCGCGCGTGTGGGAGGGCGACAGCCTCACCGTCTATCCCGGACTGATCGACGCCTTCGTGCTGCCCGCCGAGGCGCCCGCGGCGGCGGGGCCACAGGGTCCGCCCGGACGCGGGCGCGGCCAGCAGGCGGCGGCCCAGCCGTCGCGGGGTGCGGCGCACGAGCTGTCGATGGTGCGGGCCGAGACGCGCGTCAGCGAGATGGCGCCGCTCTCCAAGGATCAGACGGAGGGATTGCGCGCCGCCGGGTTCGCCGCGGCACAGGTGGCGCCGCGCACCGGCATCGTGCGCGGGCAGAGCGCGGTGGTCGGCTTGGGCGAGGGCACACCGCGCGACCTGCTCGTCAAGGAGGACGCGGCGCAGGTGATCGCGCTCGAGGCCGCGCGCGAGGGCTACCCGGGCTCGCTGATGGGGGCGATCGCCGTCATCCGGCAGGCGTTCCTGGACGCCAAGTGGTACCGCGACGCGCTCGCCGTCTACGCGCGCGCGCCCCACGGCGTCGAGCGGCCCGAGACCAACCTGGCGTGGGAGGCGCTGCAGACGGTCATCGGCGGCAAGCAGCCGGCGCTGTTCGTGGCCGACGAGATGCTGGAGGTGCTGCGCGCGGCGACGATCGCGCGCGAGGCGGGCGTGACCGCGCAGGTGGTGGGGTCGGGCGACGAGTACAAGCGGGTGCGCGAGATCGCCGCGACGCAGGTGCCGCTGATCGAGCCGGTCAACTTCCCCGAAGCCCCCGACGTGTCGGATCCCGACGCGGCGGTCGAGGTCTCGACCGAGGAGCTGCGACACTGGAACCAGGCGCCCGGAAACCCGGCGGTGCTGGCGCAGAACAAGGTCACCTTCGCGCTCACGGCGAACGGCCTCAAGGACGTGAAGGGCTTCCGCGCGGCGGTGGGCAAGGCCATCGAGCGTGGGTTGACGCCCGATCAGGCCCTGGCGGCGGTCACCACCACGCCCGCGCGTCTGCTCGGACTCGAAGGCCGGCTCGGCACCCTCGCCGCCGGCAAGATCGCGAACCTCACGGTGACGCGCGGCGACCTGTTCTCGGAGAAGGGCAAGGTCGCCGAGGTGTGGGTGGACGGGGACCGCTACGACGTCGCGGACGCCGCGGGGGCCGCCGCCAAGGGGAGCTGGTGGATCGACTGGGGCCATGGCCGCCACGCCCTGGTGGTCGAGACCGACAAGGACACGACGGTGCGGATCGTCGTGGGCGCCGACACGCTCAAGGCGACCGGGGTCCGCTACGAGGGCGCGCGCGTCCGGTTCACCGTCCGCCGGGGCACCGAGCCCGCCGAGGACTTCGACCTGCGCGCGGCGCACGACGTGCTGCGCGGCACGTTGTCGGTCTTGGGCGTCGGTGCGCACAAGGTGGTGGGGGTGAAGCAGCCCGAGCCCGAGGGTGGCGCCGGGCGCGGGATGGGCGGGCGGCGGCCGGGTGGTGCGTTGAGTGGTGCGTTGGGCGGGCCGCGCGGTGAGATGGCGGGGGGCGAGGGGGCCCAAGGGGCCGCGCCCAAGAAGGACGAGCCGGTGGTGACGCCGGTCGTGATGGGCAACACCGAGGCGTGGCGCATGTCGCCGCCGGCCCAGCCCACCGCGGTGCTGGTCAAGAACGCCACGCTGTGGACCGCGGGGCCGCGGGGCACGCTCGAGCACGCGGATCTGCTGGTGCGCGCCGGCAAGATCGCGGCGGTCGGCAAGGGGCTCGCCGCCCCCGCCGGGGCGGTGGTCATCGACGCGACCGGCCGAGACGTGGCGCCGGGCATCGTCGACGAGCACAGCCACTCGGCCATCCTCGGCAACGTCAACGAGTGCACCAACAGCGTCACCTGCGAGGTGCGCATCCAGGACGTCGTCAACTCCGAGAGCATCAACATCTATCGCCAGTTGGCCGGCGGTACGACCATCATGCACCTGCTGCACGGGTCGTGTAACGCGATCGGCGGCCAGCTCGCGGTGATCAAGAACAAGTGGGGCGAGCCGCCCGATCGGCTGTTGATGCCCAACGTCCAGCCGACGGTGAAGTTCGCCCTGGGCGAGAATCCCAAGCAGTCCAACTTCGGCAGCCAGCGCCCCGAGCCGCCGCGCTATCCGCAGAGCCGGGCCGGCATCGAGCAGGTGATCCGCGACGCGTTCACCCGCGCGCGCGACTACAAGGCGCAGTGGGCGGAATGGAACGCCAGGCACGTGGGCCTGCCGCCGCGGCGAAATCTCCAATTCGATGCGCTGGCCGAGATCATCGACGGCAAGCGCCTCATCCACTGCCACTCGTACCGGCAGGACGAGATCCTCATGCTGATGCGGCTGTGCGAGGACTTCGGCTTCCGCGTCAACACGTTCACGCACATCCTCGAGGGCTACAAGGTGGCCGACGAGATGGCGGCGCACGGCGCCTCGGCCATCGGCTTCAGCGACTGGTGGGGCTACAAGTTCGAGGTCATCGACGCGATCCCATACAACGCCTACATCATGTGGGACCGCGGCGTGAACGTGGGCTTCAACTCCGACGACAACGAGCTGGCCCGCCGGCTCAACACCGAGGCGGCCAAGGCCATCAAGTACGGCGGCGTGCCGCCCGAGGAGGCCATCAAGTTCGTCACGCTGAATCCGGCCAAGTCGCTCAAGATCGACGATCGCGTCGGCTCGCTCGAGGTGGGCAAGGACGCCGACTTCTCGATCTGGAACGGCAGCCCGCTCTCGCCCTACGCGGCGTGCCAGCAGACCTGGATCGATGGCCGCAAGTACTTCGACCGCGCCGCGGACCTGGCCGGCCGCGGCGCGCTGGCCCGGGAGCGCGACTCGCTGATCGTGCGCGCCCGGGCGCAGAAGAAGGACAGCGGCCCGGCGGCCGCCGGCGCCGGGCGGCGCATGTGGCCGCCGCGCTATCTGGAGGCGACCGACATGAGCGGCACCGATTGCGGCCTCGATGGCCACGACGCGATGCCGTTCCTGAGCGAGACCGAGCGCCGTGCCCTCCTGAACGGGGAGGTGCAGCGATGATCCGGCGCCCGACCCACCTCGCGGCCGCCGTCGCGGCCATGGTCCTGGCTCTCTCCTTCGCGTCTCCGTCCGCACCGCGCGCCGAGAGCCTGGCGTTCACCGGCGCCACCGTCCACACGGTGACCGGCCCCACACTCGAGAACGCCACGGTGATCGTCACCGACGGCAAGATCGCCGCGGTTGGCGCCGGCCTCACGCCGCCCGCCGGGGCGACGGTCGTGCCGTGCGCGGGCAAGCACCTCTATCCCGGACTCATCTCCTCCAACACCATCCTCGGGCTGGTCGAGGTGGGGAGCGTCCTCGGCACCCACGACGACGAGGAGACCGGCAACGTCAACCCCAACATCCGCGCCGAGGTCGAGATCAACCCCGAGAGCGAGATCCTGCCGGTGACCCGGGTGAGCGGCATCACCAGCGCGCTCACGGTCCCGCGCGGCGGCGCCATCACCGGGACGTCCGCGCTCATCCACTTGGACGGCTGGACCGAGGAGGACATGACGGTCGCCAAGCCGGTCGGATTGCACGTCATCTGGCCGACGCTGACCATCAACCGTGCCTGGTGGGAGACCCGCAGCGAGGAGGACCAGAAGAAGGCGCGCGACCAGGCGATCGCGGCGATCCGCGACGCGTTCGAGGACGCGCGCGCCTACTGGAAGGCGCGCGACGCCGAGGGCAAGGCCGGCATCCCGCGCCACGACCGCGACGTGAAGTGGGACGCGATGGGCCGCGCCCTGCGCGGCGAGATCCCGGTGATGTTCCACTGCGACGCGCTCGCCCAGATCCACTCGGTGCTGCGCTTTGTGGACGAGCAGAAGCTCAAGAAGGTGGTGCTGGTGGGCGGCGGCGACGCCTGGATGGTGGCCGACGAGCTCAAGGCGCGCGACATCGCCGTCATCACCGGGCCCCCGCTGTCGCTCCCCGACCGCGGCTACGAGGCGTACGACTACGGCATGGCGCTCGCGTCCAAGCTGCAGGCCGCCGGGGTGCGCTTCTGCATCTCGGACGGCGGCGGCTCCACCAACGCGCGCAACCTCGGCCACGAGGCGGCGATGGCGGCGGCCTTCGGGCTGCCGCGCGACGAGGCACTCAAGGCGGTCACCATCTATCCGGCGCGGATCCTGGGCGTCGGCGACAAGCTCGGGTCGATCGAGCCCGGCAAGATCGCCGACCTCATCGTCACCACCGGTGACCCCCTGGAGTTCACGACCAAGGTGGAGCAGGTCTACATCAACGGACGGCCCACGTCGATGGAGACCCGCCACACGCGGCTGTTCCACAAGTACGACGCGCGGCCGAGGGGACCGAACGCGCGCAAGCACTGACGCAGCGCCACGGCCGGCCGGCGCGGGCTCACCCCAAGAGGCGCGCGCCGCCGGCCACATCGCCCGCGCGGGCGGTCGACGCGCGGGCCCCACGACCGGGACACCACGAGGAGGAACGCCATGCCGACCATCACCCGCAACGCCCCCGGCTCGTTCTGCTGGCCCGAGCTGGGCACCACCGATCAGACCGCGGCGAAGACGTTCTACGGCGCGCTGTTCGGCTGGACCTTCACCGACCACGACACGGGGCCCAACGGGATCTACACCATCTTCCAGCTCGGCGGCCGCGACGCCGCGGCGCTCTACACGCTGCGTCCCGACATGATGCAGGCCGGCGTCCCGCCGCATTGGGGCAGCTACGTGGCGGTCTTGAGCGCGGACGAGGCGGCGGCGAAGGCGAAGCAGTTGGGCGGCACGGTGATCATGCAGCCGTTCGACGCCAGCGAGAACGGGCGCATGGCGGTGATCCAGGATCCGATCGGCGCCACGTTCTCGGTGTGGCAGGCCAACAAGCACGACGGGATCGGCGTGGCGGGCGAGCCGGGCTCGCTCGCCTGGTCCCAGCTCAACGCCCGGCAGCCGGCGCCGGCGAAGCAGTTCTACACCCAGCTCTTCGGCTGGAAGGCGCAGGACGACCCCATGCCGATGGGCGGGACGTACACGACGCTCCTCAACACCGGCACGCCGATCGGCGGCATCATGCCGATGCCGGTGGACGTGCCAGCGCAGGCACCGTCCCACTGGCTCAACTACTTCGCGTCGGCCGACGTGGACGCGAGCGTCAAGAAGGCCACGGGCCTGGGGGGCAAGGCGCTCGTGCCGGGCAGGGACATCCCGGGCGTGGGCCGGTTCGCGGTGATCCAGGATCCGCAGGGTGCGGTGTTCGCGGTGGTGCGCTTCGCGACGTAGACGACGGGCCGCGACGAGCAGGACGACGGGGGCGCCCGAGCGGGCGCTCCCGCGGCGTATGGTCACCGGGCATCCCGGCTAGCGCGTCATCAACTCGTTCATCAGCCGCGCTCCGAGGCTCAGCAGCGGATGCCGGGCGCGGTACTCGCGCAGCACCTTCTGCTGGGCCGGCGTGAACACCGCGCGCGCTTCGAGCGCCGCGGCCGCGCGCGACTTCTCCAGCGCCGCCCGCAGGCTGGCACGCCGGTCGATCACGGCGTCGATGGCCCGCGCATCCGGTTTGTCCGCGCGCATGAGCTTGCGCATGTCCAGGCTCGCCAATCGGAGGTCGCCTTCGATCGGGATGGCCTTGCGTTCGCGCCGCTCGCGGATGTCGGCCAGCCGGGTCTCCTGCTCCTCGGTGAGGGCGAGTTGTTCGCGCAACGTCGGCCGCGCCAGGCCCGCGAGGTTTCCGAGGCCGCCGGCGCCCATTCCCTGCATGAAGCGCTGCAGCATCTCGAGACCGGGCTGGCCCGGCGAGGGCGTCCCGACGCCGCTCGTGCCCGTGCCCCCGCCGGGGGCATGCGGGGCTTCCCCGCCCGGCATATCGAAGTCGACGTCGAGGATGAAGTCCCCGAGATCGTCCGACGCCGCCTCGCTCGCCGCGAGCTCATCGCCGATCGCATCGGCTGGTTGCGCCGCCACCTCCTGTGCCCACGCCTTGCGGGCGGGAGTGAGCAGCAGCGCCCCCGCCAACACGCACAGCAGCCAGCGAGACCTCATGGTGATCCTCCTTCTCTTGCGGTGATCCGCGACCGTCCGTCGACTTCCAAAGCCTCGTCCCGCATCGTCGCCGTGAGCGAGGCTGGGCGCAGCCTACGCGAGGCGCGGTTCGAGTGGGGCGTCATGCCGGACGGGCGCATCCTCGCCATCCAGCGGGGCGAGGGGGAGGACGACATCACGCCCTTCGACGTCGTCCTCGGCTGGTCTCGGGAACTGCGCGAGCAGATGGCGAAGGCCGCGGGCGCGGGACGCGGGCGCTGACGCGCCACGCCCCGCGGGCCTTCCCGATCAGATCGTTCCGCTGCTCGGCGGTTCGTCGACGATGATGATCGGATCGAGCCTCAGGCCCGGGTTCTCCTCCGAGACCACCGTGTACTTGAACCGGCCTTTGGCGATGGGCGTTTGTACATCAGTCGCCACCTCGTGGGCGAGCGTGCGACTCCCGAATGGTCCATCGCCATCGAACTCGATGGAGAACCTGCGGGCGTTGGTCCCGGCCCAGCAAGCCTCGTCGGTCTTGAACATGACGAGAGGGTCGGGAGTCACCTGGATGCGATCGTTCTCGACCGTGACGGAGATCGTGTGCGTCCTCATTGTCGGCCTCCTTCGGCGTGCGGGGCAGCCTGCGGCGAGGCTGCGTCCGCGATGAGTGCGCGGAACCCTTCCTGGTCGCGCCACTCACGGAAGACGGGCGAATCCCTGAGCCACGCGACAGGGTAGCCCCCTTGGACCGCCTTCACGAGCCATTTGATCGCCCGGTCCTTCTCCGCCAACTGCCAGAAGGTTAGTGCTGCGCAACACATCACCATCGCGTTCGTACTATCCGCTTCCAGCGCGCGATTCAGATACACGCGAGCGCTGTCGGGCGCGCCCAGCTTGGGGAATACCGTCGCCAGGTTGGCCGGGATCATGACATCGAACGTCACCCCCCGCTGGGCCCGATCGGCGGCTTCCTCACGGCCCAATCGAATCCCCTGTCGATAGGCCTCCGCCGCCTGGTCCTGGCGATTGCGCAGCCAGTAGTAGGCGTCGCCGAGATTCACCCACGACCCGTAGGTGGCGAACCCGAACTGGAACGACTGGTTGTACGCCGCGATCGCGTCGTCTAGGCGGCCGGTGTTGAAGTAGGCGGTGCCCAGGTTGTCGAAGGCGATCTTGCTGGGTCGCAGCGCGATGGAGTGCCTCAGCGTGTCGATCGCCCGTGTGTAGTCTCCGTGCAGCACCAGCACGCCTCCCAGGCTCTCGTAGCCGCGATAGAGGTCGGGCGCGCGGCGGATCATCTGCCGGTACGCCGCGATCGCCTCCTCGACGTGCCCCTCGCGGAAGTTCCAGAGCCCGAGCCACCAGTAGGGCTGCCAGCAATGGGGACGGCGGGCGATCGTCGCCACGTAGATCCCTTTCTCCTCCTCGGTCCGGCCGATCCGGTGGTGGGTGCGGCCCAGGCGGTAGCAGGCGTCGTCGTCGTTCGGGTTGAGCTCGACCGCGCGCCGGAGCTCCACCAGCGAGGCCGGAGCGTCCTTCGCCGCTTCCAGGACCGACGCCAGTGAGCGATGCGCCTCGGCGCAGGTGCTGTCGAGGCCGATCGCCTCGCGCGCCGAGACCCCCGCCCGATCGAGCCAGCCGCGGTCCTTGCCCAGCGTGTAAGTCCGGAGCTGGGCGGTCGCGAGCCATGCGCGCGCCAGCGCGGCTTCGGGCTCGGCACGGCACGCCAGCTCGAGGTCGTCCGCCGCGCGGCGCGCGTCCGCCTCGGTCTGGGCTCGCCGCAGCCGGCCGATGCCCTGGGCGAGGAATCGCAGCGTCCCGGGGCCGCGTACCCTGGGCGGTGGTGCCGCCTGGGCGCGGCCGCCGGCGAGCCCCAGCATGGCGACGCTCTCGCGCTCGATGCCGTCCAGGAAGTCGAACGGCTGTGACGCGGGCGTCTCGATGGTGCGCGAGTGGAGGGTCCGCCCGCGCACCGCATCCTGGAGCGCCACCGTCGCGCGGAAGCGATCGGTTCCTTGCGCGAGCGTCGTCGTGAGCACGAGGTTGGTCCCGAGCACCTTGTGCGCGTCGTCGGCCGTCTGCAGATGGGCCTCAACGCCCTCGCGAAACGACGCGATCTGGAAGCCAGGCTCCGCCTGGTGTCGCTGCAGCCGGCCGTGGAGGAGCTCGATCGCTCCCAGAGCGAAGTTCGCGAAGTCGTCGGTGGCGCCCGGCGTCATCGGGGCGAGGACGGCGAGATTGCGATCGGCCGGCAGCGCGGGCTGGAGCCAGTGCCGCCCGGGACCCAGCACGAGCCCCGCGGCGACCGCGACCACGACCATCGCGACCGCGAGGATCGCGCGCCGCGGAGCGCGACGCGCGGGGGCCGCCGGACGCGCCGCCGGTGGGTGCGGGGCTGGGACGGTCCCGACCGCCGCGCGGGCCCGCACGAGGTCCTCCAACACCTCGCGGCAGGAGGCCTGGCGATGGTCGGGATCCTTCGCCAGCATCTTCGCGATCGCCTCCGACAGCGCGGGTCCCGCCGCCGGATTCGCCTCCGCCACCGGCGGCGGGATCGCGGTCATGACGCGCTGGAACACGACGTCCAGCGTGGGGCCCATGAACGGCTGGAGCCCGGTCAGCAGCTCGTAGAAGACCACGCCGAGCGAGAAGATGTCGGTGCGCTCGTCGATCCTGCCGCCGTAGCACGCCTCGGGCGCCATGTATTGCGGCGTGCCGGAGATGACCCGTTCTCCCGTGGCGGTCGTCGTCAGCGGCACCGTCCCGGTCGCCCCCGCCGGCGTCTCGGTGTGACGCGCGATGCCGAAGTCGAGGATCTTGATCTGCCCGTCGGCCGCGAGCATCAGGTTCTCGGGCTTGATGTCGCGGTGGATGACGCCGTGGGCATGGGCGGCGGCCAGGGCCTCGAGACATTGGCTGGCGAGTCCCCAGAACTCCTCGAGCGGGACCGGCCCGGTCATGCGGGCGCGCAGCGTCGTGCCCTCGACGTACTCCATGACGATGAGCACGTCGTCGTCGAGCTCGAGGACGTCGTAGATCGCCGCGATCCGCCGGTCGTTGATCTGGCTGGCGCGCCGGGCCTCGCGCAACACCGAGGTGCGCCGAGTCGCGTCCTTCCCCTCGTCGGAACCCAGGCGCTTGAGCGCGACGCGGCGATGGAGCAGCGTGTCCTGGGCGAGCAGGACCTCGCCACCCCCACCGCGGCCGAGGATCTGCTCGACGCGGAAGCGTCCGATGATCATCCGGCCGACGGTGCCGGCCTCATCGGGCGGGGGAGTGTCGGGAGTATCGGGCGTTGCCACGAAGTCCCTCGGCGGTCACGGTGCGGCGCAAACGATCCGTTCGCCTGCGGTACGAGTATACTCCCGTGAACGCGACCGGCCGCGGTCCGCCCCACCCTTCCTGGCCAGGGGCCCGCCCGATCGAAGAGGGGGCGGCATGAAGAGGCTGCTGCCGGGCCGATGGAACGCGGCACTTAGGCCCGACGCCACCACCGGACTCGAGCTGCCGGGCGAGATCACGCGGGAGTCCCGGGGCCGCGTCCGGGTCGCCGCGGCCATCGGTAGTGCCGCCTACGCGGTGTTCCTCGCGCTCGAGGCCAGCCGGCTGGTGCCTTCGTCCGCGCTCGAGCACCGCATCGACCTCACCCAGAACCTCATTGGCACGGGGCTGTGCCTCGTGCTCCTGCTGGTGTCGGGGCTGCGCGCGCTGAGCGACCGGCAGGTGCTCGCCGTGGCCCTCGGCATCCAGGTCCTGCTCTCGCTCATGATCTCCGTCGGCGTGGGCTGGGCGGCCTTCGTCCACACCGGGCACGTGCAGTCCCTGACCTGGGTCGTGCCCATCATGATCCTGTTCCCACTGCTGGTCCGCGTGTCCCCGCGCACGACGCTGATCACCTCGGTCCTCTGTGGGCTGACCATGCCGGCCGGCCTCGCGGCCCTGTCGTTCGCCGGGAAGATCATGGTGCATCCGTCGGCCTATCTCGCCACCACGATCACCGGCGCGGTGGCGGTCGGGATCGCGTCGGTCGCCTCGCGCACCGTCTACGGCGCGGGCCGGCAGGTCGCGGCCGCGCGCCGCTTCGGCAGCTATGAGCTGGTGGACCTGATCGGGCGCGGCGGGATGGGGGAGGTCTGGGGCGCGCGCCACCTCCTGCTGGCGCGGCCGGCGGCCATCAAGCTCATCCTTCCCGAGAGTCTCCAGGGCCCCCTGGAGGAGCGCCAAACCGCCGTGAAGCGGTTCACGCACGAGGCCCGCGTGACCGCCGACCTCTCCTCGCCGCACACGGTCGCGCTCTACGACTTCGGCGCCAGCGAGGACGGCTCCCTCTACTACGTGATGGAACGTCTGGCGGGCATCAACGTCGAGCACTTCATCTATCAATTCGGTCCCGTCGAGCCCCGACGTGCCGTGTTCTGGCTGCGGCAGGCCTGTCATTCCCTCGCCGAGGCCCACGCCCACGGATTGATCCATCGCGACATCAAGCCGTCCAACCTGTTCGTCTGTCGCTACGGGCAGGACGTCGATTTCGTGAAGGTGCTCGACTTCGGGCTCTCGAAGCCGGCCGTGGCGAAGGCGGACCTCCAGCTCACCGCCCCCGGCACGCAGTTGGGCACCCCCGGATACATGGCGCCCGAGCAGATCTTCGGGCTCGAGGTGGGCCCTGCGACCGACCTCTACGCGCTGGGCTGCGTGGCCTACTGGCTGCTGGCGGGCGCCAAGCCGTTCGAGGCCGACACTACGGGCGAGCTCCTGCGGCAGCACGCCCAGGTCGCGCCGCCCCCGCTGGCCGGCAAGACGAAGTACGCCATCGCGCCGCGCCTCGAAGCCCTCGTCCTGGCGTGTCTCGCGAAGGAGCCGGCGGATCGTCCCCGCAATGCCGAGCAGTTGGGCGACGCGCTCGACGCCTGCCTGGACGGGCCGCGCTGGTCGACCGCCGAGGCGCGTGCGTGGTGGCAGCAGCACCTCCCGGCCGCGTCCGGCCCACCCGAGCGCTCCGCGGTGCAGCCCGCGGCCGGGATCTGAGCGCCGCGATCTCCTCCGCCGAGGACGATCGCGAAGAGGTAACGGCCGCGGCTGCGTGCTTGTCGGATCATCGGAGGAGCCTCAGCGGTACGGGGGGTAGCCGGGTCTCTGCCGGACGATGACGGCGCGCGTGGTGCGCGCCTGCCCGGCACGGGTGAGGCGGATCACATACACGCCCGAGGGCAGCCTCCGCTCGGCGGTGAGGTTCACGGCGTGCTCCCCGGCTCCCAACTCGCCGACATCGCGCGCAAGCACGCGTCGTCCGGCGAGGTCCATCACCTCGACCTTGGCCGGGGCGGCGTCGGGCAGCGAGAACTGGAGCGTGAGGTCCCCGTCCGTCGGATTCGGGCGCACACCCCTGAGCGCCAAGGCATACGGCAGGTCGGTCCACACCGTGCCGTAGAAGGCCTCCTGCCCGCACTGGGTGATGCCCAACCGATATCCGTAGCCCGGGTGCGGGGCGGTGGATGAGAGATCCGTGTCCTCGTAGCGGACCTGACCGAAATCGTCGGGTTCGACCTGCGCCATGGGCTGCCATCCGGTGTCCCCGGGGGTCCGATACACCTTCAGCACCGCGTCCTTGGGGCCGCCGACGGACCAGCTCACGCTGACGTGATCGAGGTACGCGCGTGCGGTCCCGCCCGTCACCTGCGGTCCCGGCACCGCGATCGACAGCTGGTCCGAGAAAGCCTCGTTGCAGTAGGTGGTCGTCGCACCGAGGCGATACGTGTAGCGCCCGTTCGGCAGGAGCGGCTGGTCTTCGTAGACGCTGTGGCCCAGGCTGTCCGAGGTCACGGAGCCGAGCAGGCTCCATGCGTCGGAACCGGCCGCGCGGCGGTACAGATTGACCGAATGTCGAGAGCTGTCCGGCGTGCTCCACCTCAGGAGCAACGCGCACGGCCGGCGCTGCACCGCGAGGGCCGGCAGGTCGGCCCCGCAGGGCATCCGCACGCCGCTTAGCTGGCCCAAATAGACCTCGCGATCGCACAGGTTCACGCCCAGGCGATAGTCGTAGTCGTCACCGCCTCGCACGTGCGCGTCGTCGAAGACGACCTGCCCGGAGCCGTCCGGGGCGGCGCTCCCCACGACGTGCCAGCCCCCGGTGTCACGCCGCCACACGGTGGCCGTGAAGGTGCGCCCTACCGCGGCGGACCACGTGAGGCGGAGCTGGCCCGCGACCGGGGTCGCGCTGACCGGCGCCAGCCCGAGACCGCCAGGCACATCGACGCAGTTCTCCCCGTACGACGAGCAATCGTTCACGCGTAGGCTGTAGGCGTAGCGCATCCCGGGCACGACGGTCGTGTCCACGAATGCAAGGCGTCCGGCGCCGTCGGCAAGAACGGTCCCGACGGAATCCCAGTTCGTGGAGGCCGTGCGCCGGAGGATGGTCGCTGAGGTGACACCACTTCCAGACATCCAGCTAATGTCCACCCGGCAGGGTTGGGCGTCGGCGCGCTCGAGGCTGGCCTGCCCCAGCGTCCACCCCTGCACGAACTCGATGCGGAAGATGAGGTCATCGTGGGGATACGAACAGAGGGGGTAGCAACAGCGCCCGGTGGTCCACAGCACCCCACCCCAGTACCCGCCGCCATACGGCGGCAGGTCCCAGGACCACGCGAGAAGGTCCACATAGAGTCCGGCTGGCCGGCACTGGAAGGCATACTCGCCCGGATGCGGCAGTCGCAGGGGAGGGTTGAACTCGAAGACCAGCGGGACCGGCTCAGTGCTGCTGCCGTGCACGACGAGGGCCGGGCTCGTGAACAGGACACTGTCGATGTCCGGCACGCCGGAGGCATAGGTGTTCAGGAGCCTGAGCACCGCGCCGCCGTCGTAGGTGTGTTCCGCCCCGGCCCTCCGCCACACCGTGACGGATAGGATCAGCGTGTCGGCCGCATAGAAGGTCTGGACCGGCCAGTCGTAGGTGGAGGTCCCGGTGTTGGGCAGCGCGGGCTCGATGACGTGGGAGGGGCAGGGCCCGGCGGCCGCCAGCGTGTGGAGCCCTAACGCCGGACCCACGACGACCATGGCGGCGACGGCCGCGAATCCGAGGCGGATCGGTCGGTGCATTAGGGATGGGCCCTGTCGACCTGCGCGGCCCGGCTGGCGACCGCCGAGCTCAAATGAAATTCTACTCTTGCTTGTCATCGGGCGACAATGAATTCCCAATCGCCTTGGCCGCCCGCCAATGGGCCAGGCTCCGCTCCGCCAGTCGCGAAACATGGATGGCCAATTCCGCCGCCTGCGGCCGGCGACGCGATGGCCGGCCGATGGCGGACGAGCCGCCCATCGGCTAGACTGCCGCGCGCGTTCGTCCCGCGCCTAACGATGTCCCCGGAGACTTGCCCGTGCGCCGTGGATCGCCCTTGGAGCGGGCGACGGATGGGGGTACAATTTCGCGTTGTCGGCTTCCTAGGTACCGTGCGCGGCAGCCGCGAGCTACTCCTTCGCTCCGAGCGGCGTCCGTGTTGTGGAGGTGAATGCCATGCGCGCGTGCGACGGGCTCCACCGCCCACCCACCGTCATGCCGGCCCGGAGGCGCGCGATCGGCGCGCTGGCCTTCATCCTCGTTCTCGGCGCTCCATCCGCGGCCCGCGCGACCGCGCCCCAGCGCGGGCCCCGCCTCCCCGCGGTCGAGCGATTCCAAATGCAGCATGGCGTGATCCGGCCCGCTTCCCCCCACGATCGGCTTCGCCCGCGCAACGCCGTAAGAGACGCGCGTGCCCGCACCTCTTCACGCCCGCGCGCGGGATCGGCGGCCGTGGCCGAGCAGTACCCCTCGTACTCGACGTGCGGGTCGTGGTCGATGCTCGAGCCTGACTCGGCGCCATTCGGCATCGAGCTGCAGTCGCTGATCTACGATCCGGTCCGGGACCGCCTCGTCCTCTTCGGCGGGTATCTCCCAAGCGGCGATGTGAGTGCCGACGTCTGGACGGCGGCGCTCGGCGGGGCGTTGCACTGGCAGCGGCTGACCACCAGCGGCACGGCTCCCACGCCACGATACTCGGCCTCGGCGATCTACGATGCTCCGCGCGATCGCATGGTCGTGTTCGGCGGCACCTCTGACGGCTATGGGACAAACGACGTGTTCGCCCTGGACCTGGCGACCGGGATCTGGACGGCGCTCGCCCCGTCCGGATCGCCGCCACCGGCGCGCTTCGGCCATACCGCCATCTTCGACGCCCCCCGCGGTCGCATGGTGGTCTTCGCCGGCTACGACGCCGGGACCTTTCTCGGCGACATCTGGGCGCTCGACCTCGCCGGCGCCCCGGCGTGGACCGCGATCGCGCCCTCGGGGACCCCGCCGGGTCCGCGCGTCTCGCACACGGCGATCTTCGACGCGCCGCGCAACCGGATGGTGGTGTACGGGGGATCCCTCGGCTCCGACGGCACGCCGACCGGCGAGATCTGGGCGCTGGCGTTGAGCGGAGCGCCCGCCTGGACCGCGCTCGCCCCTTCCGGCACCGCGCCCATCGCGCGAACGGCCCACGCCGCGTTGTTCGACCCGGCGAACAATCGGATGCTGGTCTTCGGCGGGGTGGGGTACGACGGGACGAACTACTTCGAGGAGAACGAGCTATGGGCCCTGTCGCTGGCAAGTGGACCCAAGTGGACCAAGCTCAGTCCCTCCGGCGGCGCGCCTCCGGGCGTGGATGGCAATGCCGTCGCCTACGATCCGGTTCGCGGTCGCCTGCTGAACGTCGGAGGCTGGGGCGCGAGCAGTGACGAGACCTGGGCCGTCAACCTCTCCGGAGGGCCGGTGTGGACCACGCTGGTCGACCCGGGTCAGCCCCCACAACAGCGAACCGATCATGTCGCCATCTACGATGGAGCGCGTCATCGCGCCATCCTCTATGGCGGCACCGCTTCGGGGTGGGCGCTCGACGATGCCTGGGTGTTCCAGACCAACGGCGCCCCCGGATGGACGCGGCTGACGCCGACCGGGTCGGCGCCGGCCCGCACGGGTTCGGCGGCCGTGGTGGACTCCGCGCGCTCCCGCCTCTTGGTGTTCGGCGGGACCGACGAGAACGGCGTGCGTCGCAATGACGTCTCGGCGCTCAGTCTGACCGGCACCTCCGCCTGGACCGACCTTAACCCCTCGGGGGCGGCGCCATCGCCGCGCGACCACTCCATCGCCATCTACGATCCGACCCGCAGTCGCATGGTCCTGTTCGGGGGCAACGATGACGCTGGCCAGGAGTCCGACCTCTGGGTGTTGTCCCTTTCTGGAGGAGGTTCGTGGACCCAGTTGAGTCCCTCGGGCGATGCGCCGTACCTCGCCGATCCCGCGGCGATCTTCGACCGCCCGCGAGATCGTATGCTGGTCGTGAGTTCAGGCGGTTCGGGGACCGAACTGTGGTCGCTCTCGTTCGCGGGCGGCGGGGCGTGGACGCTGCTCCTGACCGACCCCTATGGGGCCTCGGGACCCTCGCCGTCGGCGGTCTTCGACGGCGCGCGCAACCGCCTGATCGAGTTCGGGTACGATACTTATGCGCTTCCCCTGGCGGGCACACCGGTCTGGTCCATCGTGGGGACCACGGATGGGACGACCGGCCCGTTCGGCGCCCGGGCGCTCTTCGACCTGCAGAACGACCGCGTGATCCTGATCGCGGGCACCAACCCGACGACCGGGTACGGCGCCAACAGCGTGGTCGCCGAGTCGTTCCCCACGAACCTGTACCCGCTCAACGCGAGCGCCACTCCAGACGTGGCGGGATACGCGGCCGTGGATCCACCGTACGGATGCGCCTCCGCCGGCGCCACGGCCACGTTCACGGCCGTCGGCAACCAGGGGTTCCATCTCGACTCCTGGAGCGGCTCGGCGTCGGGCAACGCGAACCCCCTTCAGCTCACCGTGGACGGCCCCAAGACCGAGTTGGCGCACCTCGTGCAACCGCCTCCACAGTGTGACGGCTGGAGGCGGGTCCTCGACCAAACCGGGGTGGTCCCGCTCGATTACGACGTGGCCGCCGTCTACGACGCGGCGAGGCAACGGGTGCTCGCGCTGGGCACGACGAACCTGGGCACTGGCGAGTTCCAGGTGTGGGCCCTACCGCAGGGCGCCGATGAATGGACCCAGGTGCCGGCCCAGGGACCCAACCCCGGGTTCCACTACTTCGTCCGGGCGGTCATGGACTCGAGTCGAGACCGCGTGATCCTCTATGGGGGCGCCAAGCCGGACCTGAGCGTCTCGGAGGATGTGTGGACACTGTCTCTGGCGGGGGCTCCCACCTGGTCGCAGGTCCAGCCGGCAGGCGGAGTCCCGGGACCCCATTTCCTGGGATCGTTGACCTACGACCCGAACGGCGACCGCCTCATCGCATTCGGTGGACGCAGCGCCTGGTCCGCGTCCGACAACTTCCTCAACGACGTCTGGGCGCTCTCGCTCTCCGGGACGCCGAGCTGGTCCCACCTGACGCCCAGCGGCACCCCGCCTCCCCAGCGCTGTGGGCACCAGGCGATCTACGACCGGGCGCGCAGGCGCCTCGTCGTCTTCGGGGGCTTCAGCCCCTGGGTCCCCGCGTTGAACGACCTGTGGGCACTCTCGCTCACGGGCACGCCGGCCTGGACGCCGATCAGCGCCAGCGGAACGCTCCCCGAACCCCGGGGGCAGGGGGGAGCCATCTATGATCCGCTGCGCGACCGCATGGTCCTGTATTCGGGCGCCCCGATAGATCCGAGCACCTCCGGATACCAGGGCCCGATGCCGCTGGAGGACGTGTACACCCTTTCGTTCCGACAGGGTCCGTTCTGGACGCGACTCAGCGCCGATGGAACGATGCCGGGAACCCGATCGAGCTTCGGAGCGGCGTACGACGTCCAGAACGACCGACTGGTCGTCGTCCAAGGCCTGCAGCATGCTGACACCGAAGCGCTGTCGCTGGCCGGGGGCTACTGGCTGGACGTAGCGGCCGTCGACCCCGCGCGCGGCGCGCTCGATCGACAGCCGGCGGGCGATTGCTTCCCTTCGGGCACGGTCGTGACGCTGACGCCGGTTCCCGCGTCGGGCTTCCACTTCGAGCACTGGCTGGGAGACGTGCGGACCGAGAACAATCCTCTGGCCCTCACGATGAACGGGAACAAGGCGCTCGAGGCGTACTTCGATCCCACCATCGTCGGCACCGAGCCGGAGCCGGCCCCGACGCGATTGGCACTCGAGCCCGCCGGACCGAATCCATCCTCCACCGTCACGCGGCTTCAGCTCGCGCTGCCGTTTCGCACGCGCGTGGACCTGCGGATCTTCGACCTCCGCGGCCGGCTGGTGCGCACGCTCGTCGCGGGCGAGTTGCCCGCCGGCCGGCATCCGGTGGAATGGATCGGCGACGACGCCGCGGGCCACGCGGCCGGGCCCGGCGTGTACTTCTGCCTCGTGCGGGCGGGCGAGTTCACGACGGTCCGGCGGGTGGTGCGCATTCGCTGACGGATTCGGCTAGACTCCGGGGCACGCGTCCAGTCCGTCCTCACCGTCGGAGGTCGCTCGTGCGCCCCGTCCATCGCTGTCTCGTCGCGTGCGCGCTCGCGCTCGCCCCGCCCTCGTCCGCGTCGCCCGCCCGCTTCGATTTCTACGACCGCGGGCCCTACCGCGCCGGCGGGCCCAAGCCCGAGCCCGGGACGTTCCACACCTCGTACGGCAACATGGAGCGCTACATCGACGCCCTCGTGCACGCCGCCCCGGACCGGATGATGCGCGAGCCGTTCGGGCGCTCGTACGAGTTCCGCGAGCGCGCGCGGTGCTGGTGGTCTCGTCGCCCGAGAACCTGAAGCGCCTGGACGCCATCCGCGAGGCGACCGCCAAGCTCGCCGACCCGCGCCGGCTGGCGAACCCGGCCGAGGCCGAGGCCATCATCATCGCCTTGGCCGCCCGCCAATGGGCCAGGCTCCGCTCCGCCAGTCGCGAAACATGGATGGTCAATTCCGCCGCCTGCGGCCGGCGACGCGATGGTCCGCCGATGGAGGAGGGCGCATGAGCACGAGGACAGGAGCACGGCCGTGGTGCCGTCCCCTGCGTTGACGCGGGCGCAGGCGCGACGCGAGGTAGCGACTGAAACTAGGCCGTGACCCGCAGCTCGCGGGCCAGTTGGGAGAGTCGCCGGTCGAGCGCCAGCAATCGGGCGTGCGAGACGACGGCCGACGCCAGCAGGTGGGCATCCACCCAGCCGACCCCACGGCCGAACAACCGACGGCCCTCTAGGAACGCCAGGACCTCTTCGTGGCTGGCGACGGCCGCCGAAGGGAGGGTGCCGAGGAGGCGCAGGACCTCGCGGCGGTTCCTGAGTTGGCCGCACGCCAGCTCGCCGATGACGAACGGGTGGGTGAGCACCTGCTCACTCTCGAGCAGTGAGACCAGCGCGGCGTTCCCGAAGCGCAGGTGATCGACCCAGACCGAGGTGTCGACGAGGATCATGCCGCCCGGCCCGGGCGGCGTCTCCGGATCCGGGTCAGCTTCTTCTCGGTGCCTCCCAGCCGCGCCAGGCGCCGGGCGCTCTCCCGGGCGATGAGCGCCTCGAGGCCCATGCGCACGAGCGACGTCTTCTCCGAAACGCCGGTCAGCCTCGCCGCCTGCCGCAGCAGGGGCTCATCGATGTTCAGCGTCGTCCTCATGTGCATGAGGATGCCATATTGATGCATACGGGTCAACGACCGGTCCGGCCCGCCACGGGGGGCGCCCGCCGAGGGGCGGGGCCTGGCCGGGGGATGGGGTGGCTCGACTTCTCACCCGCCGGTCCCGATGGAGCCAGGCCGCGGCATCGGCTAGACTGCCCGGCGATCTCGCGAGGACTGTCCCACCGGAGGACGCCCGTGCGCCGTGCCCTGCTCGCCACCGCCTGTTGCCTCGCCGCGCTCATGGAGGGCGCGCTCGCCACGTCCGCCGCCCTCGCCGCGCCCGCGCGCTTCGACTTCTACGACCGCGGGCCCTATCGCGAGGGCGTGCCCAAGCCGTCCGACGTGCTCGGCTACGAGCCCGGCACGTTCCACACCTCGTACGGCAACATGGAGCGCTACATCGACGCCCTGGTGCACGCCGCCCCGGACCGGATGATGCGCGAGCCGTTCGGGCGCTCCTACGAGTTCCGCGAGCGCGCGGTGCTGGTGGTCTCGTCGCCCGAGAACCTGAAGCGCCTGGACGCCATCCGCGAGGCGACCGCCAAGCTCGCCGACCCGCGCCGGCTGGCGAACCCGGCCGAGGCCGAAGCCATCATCCACAGCATCCCGGTCACGGTGTGGCTCAACTACAGCATCCACGGCGACGAGTCCGCATCGTTCGAGGCGATGATGCAGGTCGCCTACCAGCTCGCGGCCGGGGAGGACTCGACCACGAAAGGGATCCTCGACCGCTGCGTCGTGGTGATGAACCTGGCGCACAACCCGGACGGGCACGAGCGCTTCGTCACCTGGATCAACGCGCTCGGCAGCGGCGATCCCGACCCCTGGGCCATCGAGCAGCAGCGCCAGCAGCCGTGGGGCATCGGCGGCCGCACCAATCATTATCAGGTGGACCTGAACCGCGACGCCCTGGCGATGAGCCAGGCCGAGTCGCGCCAGATGGCGCGCGAGTTCCGGCGGTGGAGCCCGCAGGTGTTCGTGGACCATCACGGCCAGACCGCCTCGTACTTCTTCGCGCCGCCGGCCACCCCCATCAACCCGGCGCTCTCGGCGGGGGAGGTGGCCAAGTGGACCGACATCTTCGGACGCGCCAACGCCGCGGCGTTCGACCGCTACGGCTGGAACTACTACGTGCGCGACGTGTTCGACCTCTACTACCCGGGCTACTGGGACTCCTGGCCGTCGCTCCAAGGCGCGGTCGGGATGACCTACGAGACCGACGGCGGCGGGAACCTCGCGATCCGCCGCGACGACGAGACGGTCGTCACCCTGCTCGATGGGATTCAGCGCCACTTCACCGCCTCGCTCGCGACCTGCGCCGCGGCGGCCGCGCACCGAGCCGAGCGCCTGCGCGACTTCCGGCGCTTCGCGCTGGCGGCGATCGCCGAGGGCGGCCGCGGGGAGACGCGCGCCTACGCGCTCGATCCGGGCGGCGACCCGCTGCGCGCGGCGGAGCTGGCCGAGAACCTGATCGCGACCGGGATCGAGGTGCGCTGGGTGCCGAAGAGCTTCCGCGCCACCGCGCGCGCGCTGTGGGCCGATCTGCCGGCGACCCCCGCGCCCAAGCCGCGCGGCAAGGCCGCCGCCGCTCCCGAGCGCTTCACGCCGCGCGAGGCCATGGCGGGCGGCCCCGAGGCGGCCTTCGCCGCGCGCGAGTTCCCGCACGGCGCCTTCGTCGTGAATCTCGCGCAGCCGGCGGGCCGGCTCGCGCGCACGCTGCTCGAGCGCGACGCCCCGATGGACACCGGCTTCGCACGGCTCCAGCTCGAGAAGTACGAGCGCAATCTCGCGCGCGGGAAGCGGGCGACCAAGGAGCCCTACGACTTCTACGACGTGACCGTCTGGTCGCTCCCCATGACCTATGGGGTCCGGGCCTACGCGCTGCGCGAGGTCCCGGCGGGCGTGGCGCTCGGGGCACTTCCCGCGCCGCGGCCCGATGCGGGCGAGGATCGGCTCGCCGATTCGGCGGCGGTCGCGGTTCCGCTCCCCGCGCGGGTGAGCGAGCCGGCCGTGCTCGAGCTGCGCGATCCGGGCGGGGTCACGGTGCTCGACCTCCACGGCCGGATCGAGGGCGGGCGCGCGCGCACCGCCTACGTGTGGCGCTGCGACGTCGAGGGCGCGGCACGGTTGGCACTCCGGCTGCTCCAGGAGGACTTCAAGGTCGCGGCCAGCGCCCCGGCGTTACCATCCGGGATGACGACCAGGTTGTAGCGCGCGAGGTCGGCGCCGCCGAGGGCGTCCACCCGCAGCGCGGTGAAGCGCAGGCCCACGCGGCGCTCGAGCAGGAACCACAGCCAGCCGTAGCTGGTCGGCGAGACCGGACCGTCGGCGAGCACCGCGACCCGCGGGCGCTTGAGGCTCACGACCGCCTCCGAGCCCACGCCGGTGTCGCCCGACTCGGTGTAGGCCGAGTTGACCGCCTGCACCGCCACGCCCGAGGTGCGCGCCAACTCGGCGATGCGCGCGTGGAGGCTCTCGGGATTGCGCTCGATTCGCGCGACGAACGAGCCGCGCGGGTACTCGCGGCCGCCCGCGCGCAGCGGCCGGGTGCTGGTCGCGACTTTGAAGTCCTCCT
>VBPB01000134.1 GCA_005893365.1 Candidatus Eiseniibacteriota bacterium | reverse complement strand
CCGGGCCGATGCCGAGGGGGCCGCCAACTTCCGCGCGGCCGAGGACGAGCGCCTGATCGTGAGCGAGGAGCGTACGTTCTTGAGGCGCGTGGAGGCCGAGGCCGGGAGCGCGCCGCCGGCGGCGCAAGGAGTGCGGACATGATCGCGGTGATCTTCGAGGCGTGGGTGAGCGAAGGCCGCGGCGACACCTACCTGACGCTGGCCGCGGCGTTGCGGGAGGACCTGGAGCGGATCGAGGGCTTCGTCTCGGTCGAGCGCTTCCAGAGCCTGTCGGACCCGGGCAAGCTGCTGTCGCTCTCGTTCTGGGCCGACGAGGCGGCCGTGGCGCGGTGGCGGAACCACGCCCGGCATCGCGAGGCCCAGGCGACCGGCCGGGCCTTGGTGTTCGCGGCGTATCGCCTGCGCGTGGCCGCAGTGGTGAGGGACTACGGCGCCCGGGAGCGCCGCGAGCAGGCTCCCGAGGACAGCCGGGCGTTCCACGCGCATGGAACCCCGGAGGCGGCCGCGGGGGATCGCCGGCCTCCGGCTCAGAACAACCTCGCCTGATCGAGCTTCCCGTTCTGGCGGGCGCGCCGTTCCAGCACGCCGTAGCCCCACACCGACACGCACGAGAACAGCGCCGTCGAGACCGCGAGGGCCGCGAGCAGCGCGCCATCGGAGAACGAGGACAGCCGGGCGCTGGCGCCGTGGCCGATCAGGAACCGGCGCAGCGCTTCGTACCACCAGGTGAAGGGCAGCAGCATCGCCACGACCTGCACCGCCCGCGGCAGCAGGTCGATCGGGAAGATGACGCCGCACAGCAGCGTGAGGGCCGCGGCCACGCCCTCGTTGACGCTGATGGCGGCGCGCGGCAGCACCAGCGCCCAGCCCGCCACGAAGAAGCCGAAATAGACGATGGCGATCAAGCCGAGCACGAAGCTCAGCAGCAGCGGCAGCCACCGCACCGCGCCCCAGTCCCAGCGCAGGCCGAGGATCAGCCAGCCGGTGGTGAGGATGAGCAGCAGGCTCAGCGAGGCCTGCACGAACTTGACGCTCGAGCGGCCCCAGAGATACGTGAACATCCCGATCGGCGAAGTGTAGACGAACTTGAGCGTCTCGAACTCCTCGCGCTCCTCGACGATCACCCAGCCCATGCCGACCAGCACGCGGATCACGTACTCGTGGAACGCATTCGCCACGTAGAAGCCGAGGAACGCCTGCCCGGACGACGCGATGCCGGCCACGGCGCGGTACATGACCGCGAGGATGAGGGCCGTCGCCAGCGGGCGCACCGCCGAGTAGACGATGAACGTGAACGGGTCCGCCCAGTTGGCCTCGATCTGCCAGCCGAGCCAGGCCGCGGTGCGCAGCCGGGCGGCGAGGACGGCCGGGCGGCTCACTGCCACCTCTGCGTGAGGCGGCCCTCACGCTTGGACAGGGCTTCGAGGTATCGGAGCGAGGCTCGTGCGAGGATCAGGAACACCACGGCGAGCACGGCCAGGATCGCGACCTCGACACGCACGGGCAGCCACCCTCGCGCCGCGGGGCCCAGGATCACCTGCCGCATGGCGTCGACGCCGAGCCCGAGCGGCACGATGCCGGCGGCGACCGCGCCGAGCGCCCCGAGCGCCCGGAGCGGGAAGTAGAGGCCGGAGAGGAAGAAGACCGGCTCCTGGAGCGCGTTGCACACGTGCCAGGCCTCGCGGCCGTAGAGCAGGAACAGCGAGGCGAGCGTCATGCCGAGCCCGTACAGGGCGGTCATCGTGACCACGAACACCAGCAGCAGCGGGGCCAGCGCGAAGGGGGCGACGCGCACGCCCAGCAGCCCGAAGCCCACGGCGATGCTGAAGATCGCGCGGGTCGTCGTCATGAAGATGCCGCCCAGCGCCATGCCGGTCAGGATGGACATGCGCGAGCAGGGGGCGATGAAGTAGAGCTGGAGCTGGCCGCTCTGCTTCTCCCAGTAGAGCTGGGCCCCCATCCCCCACAGGACGTTGATCCAGTAGGTCGCCATGATGCCGCCCAGGACCGCCAGCGACTCGAACGAGCGCGGGGCGCCGAGCGCACGGTAGAGCAGCACGAACGAGGCCATGCTCAGCGCCGGGAAGACGGCGTCGCTCATGATCCAGGTCGGCTCGCGCGCCGAGCCCACCACCCGCACGTACATGCGGCCCCAGGTGGCGCGCAGGTTGAGCGCCAGGTCCCCGGGGCGTCCGTCGGCGCGCGCCGGGCTCACTTCACCACCTCGGTGTCCTCGAGGCCGCGGCCGACCACGGCGATGAACACGTCCTCCAGCGACGCCTCGCGGGTCGCCACCCCCTGGACCCGGACGCCCTGCGCCTCCAGTTGCCGCAGCACGTCGACGAGGGGGCACTCGGGCGGCAGGCGGAACTTGAGCGTGCGCGTGCCGCGCTCGGGGTGCGGGGCGCCCCAGGCGGCGGTGATGCCGTCGAGCGACGGCAACCCCGTCCCGTCGCCCTCGCGCACGCTCACCTCCAGCTCCACGTGCTGGCCGCCCTGCACCTGCCGGCGCAGCGCCGCCGGGCTGTCGCACGCCAGCACCCGGCCGCGGTCGATGATGGCGAGCCGGTCGCACAGCTCGTCCGCCTCGGCCATGTAGTGCGTGGTGAGCAGCACGGTGCGTCCGGCCTTGGCCCGCACCCAACGCGCCACGTAGCCGCGCAGCGCGCGGGCGGCGTTGACGTCCATGCCGAGCGTGGGCTCGTCCATGAACAGCACCTCGGGATCGCTCACGAACCCGCGCGCGAAGTTCATGCGCTGGCGCTGCCCGGTCGAGAGCCGGTTGATGCGCGTGTGCGCCTGCTCGGTCATCCCGACCACGGCGAGCAGCTCGTCGACGCGCGGCCAGGCGATGGCGGCGGGGATGCCGTAGAACTGGGAGTACATCCACAGGCACTCGCGCACCATGAGGCTGCCGTAGCCGCTCGACTCCCCGCCCGAGATGAGGCTGATGCGCCGCCTCACCTCCCCCGCCGCGCGCACCACGTCGTGGCCGGCCACGCGGCCTTCGCCGCTGGTCGGGAACAGCAGCGTGGTGAGGATCTTGATGAACGTGGTCTTGCCCGCGCCATTGGGGCCCAGCAGGCCGAAGATCTCGCCGCGCTCGATGCGCACGTCGACCCCGGCCAGCGCCTCGACCGCCGCGCCCGGGCGGTTGCGGGGCGCGGCGAAGGTGCGGCGCAGGGCGCGGGTCTCGACGGCCGGCGCGTGGTCGCGATCGTGATCGGGCATGGGAGGACGCAGGCTAGGGGGGGCCGCGGAAGCCTGTCAATCGCGCGGGCGGCACCAGCGGCGCCGGGTCGAGCCGATGACGAGGCGACGACGCGCGCCGGGACGGTGCCGGCGCCGCCCGGGCCCGGGGCGGAAGCGCCCGCGCTTTCCCATTGCCTCTTGGCCCGCATCCGTGTTGACTTGTCGGGCTCCGCCCCATTCGGCCGCCCGAACGACCTGGTAACAAGGACCGATCCAGCCCTGGAGGCTTGATGTTCGCCTTGCGCCTGCTGCACCGCTGCGCCCCGGTCGCCGCGCTCGGCGTGGCCCTCGCGCTGCCCGCCTGGGACGCGGAGGCCGCCCCCAACAACCGCCTCGACCGCGACGTGCTCCCGACCGCCCAGAGCCTCCGGCTCAAGCTGGATCCGTCGCTCCCCGACTACTCGGGCGAGACCCACCTCGACCTCCAGGTGGTCACCTCGACGACGTCGTTCCGTCTCTACGCCAAGGACATGGACCTGATTCGGGTGCTGCTCAAAGGCACCAGCGGCGAGCTGGCGACCAAGTTCGAGGTCGGCGACCAGGGACAGCTCACCGTCACCACCGACAAGCCTCTCCCCACCGGCGCCTACACGCTCGACATCGACTTCAAGAACGACTTCGACCAGCGCGCCAACAGCCTCTATCGGCTCAAGTCGGGCACGGACTGGTACTGCTACACCCAGTTCGAAGCGGACGCGGCGCGCGAGGCGTTCCCCTGCTGGGACGAGCCCGAGTTCAAGATCCCGTTCCAGGTGACGGTCACCGTGCCCGCGGCCGACGCGGCGGTCTCGAACACCCCGATCGAGAAGGAGAAGACGGTCGGCGGGCTCAAGACCGTGGACTTCGCCCGCACCCCCCCGCTCCCCTCCTATCTCGTGGCCATCGCCGCCGGCCCGTTCGAGTTCGTGCCCATCCCCGGCATGTCGGTCCCCGGGCGCGTCGTCACGGTCAAGGGTTCCTCCCGGCTGGCGGGCGAGGCGGTACGCGCCACGCCGCCCATCCTCGGCGCGCTGGAGAAGTACTTCGGGCGCCCGTACCCCTACGCCAAGCTCGACCTGATCGCGGTGCCCGAGTTCTCGGCCGGCGCCATGGAGAACGCCGGTGCGGTCACCTACCGCGAGGAGGGCCTGCTGATCGACCCCGCCTCGTCCAGCGCCCAACAGCGCTACCGGCTGGCCTCGACTACCGCGCACGAGCTGGCGCACATGTGGTTCGGCGACCTGGTCACCATGGAGTGGTGGGACGACATCTGGCTCAACGAGTCGTTCGCCTCGTGGATGGGTGACAAGGTCACGCAGCAGGTGTTTCCGGGCTACGCCGTGCCGGTGCGCCAGCTGGGCGGCACGCAGGGCGCGATGGTGACCGACGCCCGGCTCTCGACGCGCCCGATCCGCCAGGCGGTCGACGCCATGGGCGACCTCGACCGCATGTTCGACGCCCTGTCCTACCAGAAGGGCCAGGCGGTGCTCGGCATGATCGAGGACTGGCTCGGCCCGGAGGTGTTCCGGCGCGGCGTGCTGGGATACCTCAAGGCGCACGAGTGGAAGAACGCGACCGCGACCGATCTCTGGCAGGCGCTGTCGAGCGCCTCGAGCAAGGACGTCGCCCCGGTCGCCTCGTCGTTCCTCGACCAGGCCGGCGTGCCGCTGGTGAGCCTGGAGCTCGAGGCCGGCGGCAAGGTCCACCTGCGCCAGCAACGGTTCCTCAACCAGGGCGTCGAGTCCCCGCGCCCGGTGCTCTGGAAGATCCCGATCACGCTCAAGGTCTCCGACGGGCGCCAGGAGTTCACGCAGAGACTGCTCCTCGACGAGGCCGAGAAGACCGTGACGCTGGAGAAGGCGGGATCGCCAGTCTGGGTGCATCCCAACGCCAACGAGCGCGGCTACTACCGCTGGTCGGTGCCCGTCCCGATGCGGCAGGCCATCGCCACGCACGCCTCCAAGGGCCTCGAGCCGCGCGAGCGGGTGGGCTTCCTCTACGACTTGGCCGCCCTGCTCGACGCCGGCCAGACGCACGGGGACGAGTACCTGCGCACGCTGGCCCTGTTCGCCGACGACCCCGAGCCCGAGGTGACGTCGGCGATGATCGCGGGCCTCGAGAAAGTGAACAATGCTTTCGTCACGCCGGACCTGGTCGGAGCCTACTCGCTCGTGGTGCGCAACCTGCTCCGCCCGGCGCTCACGCGGGTTGGCCTCGCGCGCGCCAAGGGCGAGCCCGAGCCGGTCACCCTGCTGCGCCCGAACCTGCTCAACGCCCTCGGCGTCTACGGGCTCGACCCGCAGGTGCTCGGCTGGGCGCGACCGACCGCGCGGCGCTATCTGGACCATCCCGACTCGGTCGATGCCTCGATCGCCGGCACCGCCCTCAACCTGGCGGTCCGCGACGGCGACGGCACCCTCTTCGACGAGGTGCGCCAGCACTTCGAGGCCGCCAAGGTCCCCTCGGAGCGCGCGCGCTTCCTCACCGCCCTCGGACACTTCCGCAGCGGTCCCATGGTCGAGCGGGCGCTCGACTACGCCCTGACCGGCCCGCTGCGCCCGCAGGAGATCCTGACCATCCCGCGGAACATGAACGAGAACGACGCGTTCCGGGAGCGGACCTGGAACTGGCTCCGCTCGGGCTACCGTACCGTCGCCAGGCGCGTCCCGCCGAATACGCTGTCGGGCCTGCCGTCCCTGGCCGCGTGCTGCGACACTCTGCGGATCGACTACGCGACCTCCTTCTTCAGCCTGCCCGAGACCAACCTTCCCGGGACACGGGAGCAGCTGGCCAAGGTGACGGACAGCATCCGCGACTGCGTGCGGCTCAGGCAGCGCGAGGGCGCGGCGACGTCGGCGTGCATCCTGGAGCTGGCGCGCGCGCGCCGCGTGCCCGCCGCGGGTGCGGCCTCCCCGGGGTCGGCGCCGGGGCGGTGATCCGCCCGGCAACTATCCCTGGAGATAGTTGGGCTGCGACGGGCTCCCCCTGCGGCGCGGCCCCCCGAGCGGCCGGCGTGCCAACTGTCCCCGGGGACAGTTGAGGCTCAGCCAGCAATCGTTCGATCTGCCGCCGGCCTCCGCGCCACCAGCACCACCCGGTCGCCGAGGACGTTGCACCATCGGGTGAGCGGCAGGTTGAGCGTATCGAGGACGGCCATGGCCCCGCGCTGGAGCGCCGACTTGCGTCCGCGCGTGCGTCCCGGCGGGATCTTGCTCTGGCGCAGCTGCATGACCGTGAGCCCGACCGAGC
>VBPB01000157.1 GCA_005893365.1 Candidatus Eiseniibacteriota bacterium | reverse complement strand
GCCGGCGAGCCGCTGAAGCGGGCGTTCATCGAGCGCTACGCGGTGCGGGGCCGAGCGGGTGCGCTCGAGGGGCTCGGCGCGTATCTGGGGCTCGCCTACCTGAGGCGGGCCACCACCGCGTTCCGCGCCGCGTTCCGCGCCGGAGCGGGGGCGGGGAATCTCGAGCGGGTGAGCGATCTCGTCCGCCGTGCCGATCGGGCGAGCGGTTCCTCCGCGGCGACCGACCAGGCGGGGCAGGAGGTCCGATGAGCCGGCGCGACGAGGAGCGCCTCCGCCTCCCCGGCCTGTGGCGGGTCTACCGCGTCTTCGGCCGTCACTACCGGCCCTACACCCGCGTGCTGCTCGGAGCCGGACTCGCCTTGCTGGGCACCGTCGCGATGGAAGCGATGGTGCCGTGGCCGCTCAAGCTGATCCTCGATCACGTGGTGCTCGGCCGGCATCTCCCGCACCGCTTCCAGTTCCTGGCCGCGTGGGTGGGCGGCGATCGCCTGCTGCTCCTGCTCGTCCTCTCGCTCTCGATCGTCGTGGTGGCGGCGCTGGCGGCGCTGTTCTCCTACATCAACAAGTTCTGGGTCTCGGGAACCGGCGATCGCATCACCGCGGACATCCGCGACCGCGTCTTCGCGCATCTCCAGCGCCTCTCGCTCTCCTTCCACGACAGCGCGCGCTCGGGAGACCTGGTGTATCGGCTCACGTCGGACACCAAGGCGATGAAGAACCTGCTGATCGATTTCCCGCAGGATTTCACGATGCGGGTCTTCTCGATGGTCCTCTACGGCGGACTGATGCTGGTGTTGGACTGGCGCCTCGGCCTCATCGCGCTCGCCGCGCTGCCGCTCATCTACCTGCTCGTCCGCGGCTTCGGCGAAGGCATGCGCGGGGCCACGCGGGAGGCCCGGTTGCGCGAGGGGGAGGTCGCCTCGATCGTGAGCGAGAACCTGCGCAACATCGAGGTCATCCAGGCCTACGGCCAGGAGCAGACCGAGCAGCGCCGCCTCGCGGCGGGCAGCCGCCAGAGCCTCGAGGCTCAGCTGCGCGCGGTGCGGGTGCACCGCACCTTCGGGCGCCTGGTCGATCTCCTGGTCGCGTCGAGCACCGCGGGCGTGCTGTTCGTGGGCGGGCGGCGCGCCTTCGCGGGCGAGATCCTGCCCGGCACGCTGGTGCTGTTCCTGGCGTACATCCAGAACTTCTACGGCTCGTTCGACAAGTTCAGCACGCTGTTCATGGGGCTCGCGCGCTCCCAGGTGTGCGGCGAGCGCCTGGTCGAGCTGGTCGAGAGCGACATGGTCGCCGAGGACGCGCCCGACGCGGTCGCCGCGCTGCCGCTCCAGGGCCGGATCGAATTCCGTGACGTGAGCTTCAGCTATGGGCGCGGGGAGCCGGCGCTCAAGAACGCCAGCTTCGTCGCGCTTCCGGGAGAGACCGTCGCGATCGTGGGGACCAGCGGCGCGGGCAAGTCGACGTTGATCTCGCTGCTCCTGCGTTTCTACGATCCCCAGCGGGGCGCGATCCTGGTGGACGGGGTCGACGTGCGGCGCTACACCCGCGCCAGCCTGCGCGAGCAGATCACGGTGGTGCTCCAGAGCGCCAGGCTGTTGCGGCGCAGCGTCGCCGACAACATCGGCTTCGGCCGGCGCGGCGCGACTCGCGCGGAGATCGAGGCGGCGGCCCGGGAGGCGGAGGCTCACGAGTTCGTCCTCCGCATGCCGAACGCTTACGACGCGGTGCTCGCGGAGGCGGGCGACGACCTCTCGGGGGGCGAACGCCAGCGCATCCACATCGCCCGGGCGATGCTGCGCCGTACGCCGATCGTGATCCTCGACGAGCCGTCGGCCTCCCTCGACGCCGACGCCGAGTCCGCCATCCGCGCCGCGCTGATGCGGCTCACCCGCGGCCGCACCACGTTCATCATCGCGCATCGCATGGCGACGCTGGCCCACGCCGACCGGATCCTGCTGCTCGAAGGCGGCGCCATCACCGGCCAGGGAACCCACGCCGAGCTGCTCGCCCGGAGCCACACCTATCGCGAGTTCTGCGGGCTCGACCGCGGAGTGCCCCCGGAGCGCAACGGGGTCGCGAGCCTCAGCGTGGCCGCCGCGCACGCGGACGGGGGTCGGCCATGAGCGGGCCCCACCAGGGTTCGGCCGGCATCCGCTGGCCCTCGGTGACGCGAGTCTACCGGGTGTTCGGCCGCCACTACCGCGACCACCTGCGCGGCATCGCGATCGCCTACCTCGGCCTCTCGCTCACGGTCGTGTTCGCGCTGCTCTCCCCCTGGCCACTCAAGTTGATCCTCGATCACGTCGTGCTCGGCGCGCCGCTTCCCGCACGGGTCCGCTTCCTCGAGCGGGTCGCGGGCTCCGACCGGATCGCGCTGCTCGGGGTCCTGGTCGCGGCCTTCGTCCTGGTGCGCATGTCGGACAGCCTGGCGGGGTACCTCCACAAAGTCGGGCTCCTCACCGTCGGCGAGAAGCTGTCGCGCGACGTCCGGAACCGGATCTTCGCACACCTCCAGCGGCTCTCGATGGCCTTCCACGGCCGCGCCGCCACCGGCGATCTGGTCTACCGCATGGCCTCCGACGTGGGCGACCTCAGGGTGCTGATGATCGAGGTTCCGGATCTCATGCTGTACCGACTGCTCACCCTGGCCTCGCACGCCGCGCTCATGCTGGCGCTCGAGTGGCGGCTGGCCCTGGTCAGCTTCGCGATGCTGCCGGCGCTCTACGCGTTCAACCGCACCACCGGCGAGGGCGTCAAAGCCGCGGCCCGGCGGAAGCGCGCCAAGGAGAGCGACGTCGCGAACGCGGTGTTGGAGAACGTCACGACCATGGCTTTGATCCAGGCCTACGGCCGCCAGGATCTCGAGGAGGAGCGGTTCCGAGCCGAGACCCGCGCGAGCCTCGAGTTCAGCCTCGCGGCGATGCGGCTCTCCAAGGTGTTCAAGCGCACCAGCGACCTGTTGATCGCGCTCGGGACCTGTGCCGTGGTCTACGTGGGAGGCCGGCTCGCGCTCTCGGGCGCGATCCTTCCCGGCACCCTGGTGCTGTTCGCCGTCTACCTGAAGAACCTCTACAAGCCGGTGGACAAGATCGCCGAGATGGTGCTCGACATCGCCAGCGCCCAGGCCTCAGGCGAACGGCTCGCCGACCTGGCCGAATGCGAGCTGGTCATGGAGGACGCCCCCGACGCCGTCGACCTGCCGCGTCCGGCCGGACGCATCGTCTTCGAGGGCGTCCGGTTCCGCTACCGTCCCGATACCCTTGCGCTCGACGACGTCACCTTCACCCTGGAGCCGGGCGAGCGGGTGGCGCTGGTGGGGCCCAACGGCGCGGGCAAGTCGACGCTGGTCGCCCTGCTGCTGCGCTTCCACGATCCCGAGGCGGGGCGCATCACGATCGACGGCCACGACCTGCGCGCGGTCAAGCTCGCCTCGCTCCGCCGCCACATCGGCGTGGTGTTCCAGGGGGCGAGTCTGTTCGAGCGATCGGTGCGTGACAACATCGCGTTTGGAAAGCCGGACGCGACCGAGGAGGAGATCGTGCGCGCCGCCCGGCTCGCCCAGGCCGACGCCTTCATCACCCGCCAGCCGTCCGGCTACGACGCCAAGATCGCGGAAGGCGGCGACAACCTCTCGGGCGGCGAGCGCCAGCGGTTGAACATCGCGCGCGCGATCGTGCGCGATGCGCCGGTGGTGGTCCTCGACGAGCCGGCGACGGCGCTGGATCCCCGCACTGCGTCCCGCGTGCAGCGGGCGCTCGACGAGCTCACCCGCGGCCGCACCAGCATCGTGGTGGCGCACCGGCTGACCACCGTCGCCGGCGCCGACAAGGTGCTGGTGCTGGACCGCGGCCGGGTCGCCGCGTTTGGCACCCCGGCCGAGGCGATGCGCCAAAGCCCCTGGTACCGGACCCTGGTGCAGGTGCACGACAGCGAGCGCGCGCACCCCGAGACCTGCCCGCCCGCCGCGGCGGCCGCGTCTGGCGAGGAGCGATGCCGATGACTGATTGGCCCTATGACGCCGGCATCCCGGCGCTCGGCGAGGTGCTCGACGCCGGGCGAATGGCGGCGAGGATCGCGGACCATCTCCACGCTACGGGGGCGCCGGCCTCGGTCAGCGTGAGCCGGTGCGTGCTCGAGAAGACCTACTACCGGCCCGGCCGCCACTTGGGCGTCCTCTACCGGACCGCCTGCGACGCCCCCGGTTCGCCGCCGTTCGAGCAATGGATCTACCTGCGCGCCTTCACCCCCGAGATCGGACGCCAACGCTACGACAACGCGATCGGCTCGGTGAACGGGGTGCGCCCGCACCCGGCGCCGCTGGCCTCGGTTCCCCCGCTCGCCTTCTGGGACGACCTCCTGGTCTCGGTCGCGCTCTTTCCCTACGACCGAAAGCTCCCGCACCTCGCCCGCGCCGCCGATCCGGAGCGGATCGCCGGCGAGCTCGAGCGACGCTTCGGCGCCGGGACGTGGCGATCACCCGTGATGCTCGAGCCCATCAAGTACATGCCCGGCAAGCGCTGCGTGCTCAAGCTGCGCGCCGGCGCGCCTCAGGGCAAGCCCGCCCTCTCGTTCTATGCCAAGACCTATCCCGCGGGAGAGAGCGGGCGGCACTACCAGGCCTGGCGCTCGGTGCGCGCCCAGCTCGACGCGCAAGGGAGCCGGTTCGACCTGCCGCGCCCGCTCGGCCACCTGGAAGATCTCCACACCGTGTGGGTCGAGGACTGGGGCGGCTCGCCGCTCCTGGATTCCCTCGGCGATCCGTCGTGGGAGGCGAAGGTCCGGCTCGCCGCCGAGGCCGTCGCCGCGCTCCACCGGTCGCGGATCGACGGGCTGCCGCCGGCGCCGTCGGAGGGCGACATCCTGGAGGTGTCGGCCGCCGACCTGGCGCGCGAGGGAGCGGGAGTGCCGGAGCATCCCCGCCTGGCGGCGGCGATCCGCGCGAGGCTCGAGGCGGCGCGCCCGGCGACGGCCGGCGGTGCGCCGCGGGTTCCCGTGCACGGCGCCTGCCGCGCGGAGCAGATGCTCGCGCGCGCAGACTGCGCGACCCTGGTCGATTTCGACGCCATGGCCTGCGGGGATCCCCTGGCGGACGTCGCCGAGTGGATCGCCTCGATCGAGTTCCTCGCCATCACCGGCGGTCTCGACCCCGAGCCGCTGCGCCGGAGCGCGGCCCTCTTCCTCGAGAGCTACTCGGCGCTCACGCCGTGGCCCCTCGACTCGCGCCGCCTCGCCTGGCACGTGCTCGCCTTCCTCGCCAGCAAGATGTGCTCGGTGCGCCAACACCTGAACGTGGCCGCGGTGGAGCGGCTCCGCGCCCACGGCGAAGCCTGGGTCGAACGGTGGATGGAGGTGCTCGCATGAGGCCCAAGGCGATGCGGAGCGCGGGATGAGGATCGCCTACCTCTCGACCGACTTCGGCGTGCCGGTCCACGGCACCAAGGGCGCCTCGATCCACGTGCGCGAGATGGTCCGCGCGCTGGCCGCCTCCGGGCACGAGGTGACGATCTTCTCGCCGGCCCTGGAGCCGGGCGGGGCGCCGGCCGACCTGGGCGGCGCCGCCTGCGTCGAGGTCCCGCCCGATCCCACCCACACCGCGGCGCTCGCCGATCTCGGGCGCGCCGAGGAGCGCGCCGGCCTGTCGAGCCCGCTCCGGCAGGAACTGCGGAACCTGCTCTACTCGGGGCCGTTCGCCCAGCGGGTGCTGGAGCATCTGCAGGGTGGTCCGGTCGATCTGGTGTACGAGCGCTACAGCCTGTTCGGTCACGCGGGAGGGGCGATCGCGCGAGCGGTGGGCGTGCCGCACCTGCTCGAGGTGAACGCGCCGCTCGCCGAGGAACGGCGGCGGAGCCGCGGGCTCTGCCTCGAGGCGCTGGCGCGCTCCAGCGAGCGGCGGGTATGGGCGAGCGCCGACGCGCTGATCGTGGTGTCCAGGGCGCTGCGCGATCTGGCCCTGGAGGCCGGCGTCCCGCCGGAGCGCGTGCACGTGATGCCGAACGGGGTCGATCCCGACCGGTTCGAAGACCCTGCGCGGCTCGAGCGCCTGCCGATCGAGGCGAGGCGGCGGCTGAAGGGCGCGGCCGTGATCGGCTTCCTCGGCTCGCTCAAGCCGTGGCACGGCGTCGAGGCCTTGATCGAGGCGTTCGCATCGATCCATCGACGCCGTCCCGCGACCCACCTGCTGATCGTCGGCGACGGCCCGCTCCGCGAGACCCTCGAGTGCCAGGTCGACCGCCTCGGCGTGTCGGGCGCGGTCACGTTCAGCGGCGCCATCGCTTACGACGACGTGCCGGCCTGGCTGGCCCCGATGGACGTCACGGCGGCGCCGTATCGCGACCAGGAGGGCTTCTACTTCTCGCCCATCAAGGTGTTCGAGTATCTGGCCGCCGGGCGCGCGGTGGTGGCGGGCGCGGCGGGACAGAACGCCGAGCTGTTGCGCCACGAAGAAACCGCCCTGCTGGTGCCACCCGGGGATGCGGTGCGACTGGAGTCGGCGATCGAGCGGCTGATCGAGGACCCCGCGCTGCGCGAGCGCCTGGCGCGCAACGGCCGGGAGTGGGTGCGGCGCGAGCGCACCTGGGCGGGAAACGCCGCGCGGGTGACGGCGCTGGGCGACGACCTGCGCCGAAACCGGGTGCGGACCACGGGCGCGAGCGGAAAGGCGCTCCTGCCATGACGCTCTCCACCTGCATCGTCACCGGGCAGTATCCGCCCCAGGTCGGCGGCGTCGGCCAATCGGCCCATCGCGTCGTCCGACTCCTGGCCGCGGCCGGCCTCACGGTCGAGGTCGCGGTGATGACCAAGCACCCCGTCCCGCTCCCGCTCGACGAGAGCATCACCACCGGCGAGGAAGAGGGCGTGCGCGTCCACCGCGTCCGCGTGCACTTTCCGCCCCCGGCCGCCGCCACCAGCGAGGCCGAGTCGCTCACCCGCTACAACCGCGAGATGTTCCAGGCGCTCGAACACCTGACCCAGCGCCATCGCTACCAGGCGCTCCACGGCTTCT